>JAYTRP010000460.1:0-3959 GCA_043746145.1 Hyphomicrobiales bacterium
CGAGAAGCTGAAGACGCAGAAGGGCATCGCAATCGAACATGCGGTGATCGCCAACGCCAATCATTTCTTCGAGGACTGCATGGAGGACTTGCAGGAGACCGTCGGCGCCTATCTCGACAAGCGGCTCGGCATGCCGCGCCACGCGCCCACGCCCGCCCGCAAGGATCGTGCGAAAGCCCCCGTCATCGCCAAGGACTGAACTGAGTGTCGCTGATCACGACGACGGATGAGCTCGCCGCGGCTTGTGCGCGGATGGCGCAATTTCCATTCGTGACGGTCGACACCGAGTTTCATCGCGAGACGACTTTCTGGCCGATTCTCTGCGTGGTGCAGGTCGCCAGCGACCACGAGGCGCTGGCGATTGACGCGCTCGCGCCCGGCATCGAGCTCGAACCGCTTTTCGAGCTGATGGCGAATCCGGCTGTCCTCAAGGTTTTTCACGCCGCGCGCCAGGACGTGGAAATTTTCTGGAAGCTCGCCGGAGTTGTGCCAGCGCCTATGTTCGACACACAGGTCGCGGCGATGGTTTGCGGCTTTGGCGAGCAGGTCTCCTACAGCGAGCTGGTGCAATCGATCACGCATCAGAGCGTCGACAAATCCTCCAGGTTTACCGATTGGCAGCGCCGGCCGCTTGCAAAAGCGCAGATCGACTATGCGATTGGCGACGTCACGCATCTTCGCGACATCTATCGCGCGCTCAGCGCCAAGCTGCAGGACACGGGCCGGCTCGAATGGCTCGAAGACGAGATGAAGGTGCTGACCTCGGCGGCAACCTACGAACAGCACCCCGAGCGCGCTTGGGAACGGTTCAAGGGCCGCGCGCGGAAACCACGGGATCTCGCAGTGCTGATGGAGGTTTGCGCGTGGCGCGAGGCCGAGGCGCAATCGCGCGACGTGCCGCGCAACCGGGTGCTCAAAGATGACGTCATGGTCGAGGTCGCTCTGGCTGCGCCGCGCAGCCAGGAGGAACTCGGCGCCCTGCGCGCATTCCCGCGCGGGATGGAGCGCGCCAAGACGGGTGAAGAGATCCTAGCGGCGGTGGCCCGTGGTCTCGAGCGCGATCCCAAGAGCCTGCCCAAAATCGAGCGCGAGCGCCGAGGCGGCGCCAGTTCAGGCGCTACGGTCGAACTGCTGAAAGTGCTGTTGCGACAGGTCAGCGACGAGAGCGGAGTCGCGGGCAAGATGATCGCGACGGTCGACGACCTGGAAGCGATCGCCGGCAACGACCGCGCGCCTGTGGAGGCGTTGAAAGGCTGGCGACGCAAGCTGTTTGGCGCGCGCGCTCTGGAGTTGAAGCACGGAAGGCTCGCGCTCACGGTGGAGCGCGGCAAGGTCGTCACGCTCGAGTGGAAGGAGCACGAGGAGGCGGTATGAAGACTGCTCGCGCGCCGTGGGAGAGGGCGGCTCGCGAATACGACGCTCAGGGAACTTTCATCCCTCGCTGCACTGCCGGCCTTTCCCCGACGACGGTCAGCCAGCGCTGATAGTTCGTCATCGCTGCGGTCTTCTCTCCAAGCACGGGCTTCAGAAAAGTCGTCGCCGCGAGCGCCCAGGCGTAGGTGGAAACATCCGCGATCGAATATTCGTCGCCTGCGAGATAAGCGGCTTCGCCCAACCGCTTGTCCATCACACCCAGCAGGCGCTCGGCCTCTTCGGTGAAACGCTTGATGGCGAGCGGCGCCTTTTCCTCGCTGCGAACCGCGAAGAAGCCAAGCTGTCCCAGCATCGGCCCGAAACCGCCAATCTGCCAGCTAAGCCATTCCAGAGCCTTGTATCGCGCCGCGCCCGAGGGGGCGAGCAACTTGCCGGATTTCTCAGCGAGGTAGATCAGGATCGCCGCGCTCTCAAAAATCGAAATCGAAGCGTCCGTGTCGACGATCGCGGGGATTTTGTTGTTGGGCGATATGGCGAGAAACTTCGGGTCGAACTGCTCGTTTTTGCCGAGATCGATCGGGTGGACATTATAAGCCATGCCGATTTCTTCCAGCATGATAGGTATCTTGCGACCGTTCGGCGTGCCAGCGGTGTAAAGTTCGATCATGATGAGGTCCCCTGGCACTTTGTAATCTTGTCCTACGCCGGTCCCCAACGAGACGAAAGCGGCAATTCAAACCTGTCACCCCAGACAGTCTTTCTCGTCTGGCCGTACATAGGAGGGCTGCGCCAGGCCGAAGAAAGAGCCCCAGTAAGAATCAATCAGCATGCTCTGCCGGATCGTCAATGCGCGCGTGAAGATGATGCAGCGAAGCGTCTCATTGGTTTTGTAAACAGCGTCCAGCTTTACATAAGCGGGGGCAACGAAGGCTTTGCGCGCCGCCTCGTCGAGCTTGGGCGCCGCGCCAGCTTCGGTGTCCACCGCCTTGTCAATCGCGTCGTTGACCAATGCGCTACAATGGTTGACCACCTCCAACACCAGCCGCGCCGAACCCGCGTCGACGCCATCGCTGTGGCCGAGCGCATAATTGTCACAGGGCAACGGCCAGACCAGCTTCATCTTGTCCTTGGCCTCGATCGCGAACGGCGTGTCGACATAAAAGGCGACGTCGCGCGCCACGCTGGTGTAGTGAATCGCCCAATTTTTGTCGGCCGCGGCATATTCGGTGCGCGCATCCTTCCATTCTTCGCCAGTTGCGCCGCGCTCGATCGCCCGCACCATGCGGTAGGTCGCGTGCCACCGCGTATTGATGAGATCGGACGCGCTCTGATAGGCGCCGAGTGCGTTCTGCGTGTCCTTGTCGATCTTGGCGACCTGATTCTGCCAAGTCCAGCCACGCTGCTGGATCCAGCTCGTGACCAACGTGCCAAGTACGCCCGTCAGCAGGAAGCCGACAAACGCGACCATCGCCTTTTCACGTAGCGAATCGCTGACGGGGGCCGCTGGGGTCGGAGGCGGAGACATTTCGGATTCCTCTAGCTTGCCGCCGCGGCAACGCGCCGACGCTTGCGTCCAAGCGAACGTAGAGCTCCAAGCAAACGCACATTTCCGCGCGAGCCTAAAGTTTAGGCTAAAGCAGCGCTTTTACGCCCCGCCTCGCCGATGCTATACGCACGCTTTAACCGACGCGCAAAGCGCCCTACTGGGAAGGCCCGATGTCCAAGATCAAGGTCGAAAATCCCGTCGTCGAACTCGACGGCGATGAGATGACGCGCATCATCTGGCATCTCATCCGCGACAAGCTGATCAATCCCTATCTGGATATCGACCTTCAATATTATGACCTCTCGGTCGAGCACCGCGACGAGACCAACGATCAAGTGACAATCGACGCGGCGCACGCGATCATGAAGTGCGGCGTCGGCGTAAAGTGCGCGACCATTACGCCTGACGAAGGGCGGGTCGAAGAGTTCAAGCTCAAGGACATGTGGAAGAGCCCGAACGGGACGATCCGCAATATTTTGGGCGGCGTCATCTTCCGCGAGCCGATCCTTTGCAAGAACGTGCCGCGCCTCGTGCCCGGCTGGACGCTACCGATTGTCGTCGGCCGCCACGCCTTCGGCGACCAGTATCGTGCCACCGATTTCAAGGTGCCCGGCAAAGGCCGCCTGACCATCAGGTTCGAGGGTGACGACGGTCAGGTGATCGAGAAGGAAGTGTTCAAGTTTCCCAGCGCCGGCGTCGCCATGAGCATGTACAATCTCGACGACTCGATCCGCGATTTTGCCCGCGCTTCGCTGAACTACGGCATCTTGCGCAAATATCCCGTCTACCTCTCGACCAAGAACACGATCCTGAAAGCCTATGACGGCCGCTTCAAGGATCTCTTCCAGGAAGTGTTCGAGGCCGAGTTCAAGACCAAGTTTGCGACCCTCGGCATTACCTACGAACACCGGCTGATCGACGATATGGTCGCCTCGGCGCTGAAATGGTCGGGCGGCTACGTCTGGGCGTGCAAAAACTACGATGGCGACGTTCAGTCGGACACGATCGCTCAAGGCTTCGGGTCGCTAGGTCTGATGAC
>JAYTRP010000461.1:0-3949 GCA_043746145.1 Hyphomicrobiales bacterium
AATAGAGATAGGGCCGACTGACCGATCACGCAAGCACAGGCGCTGGCGTGCATCTGATTTCTCGCGTCAGAGGGGCTAAAAACGGGTTTCCCGCCGCCCTCCGCGAAGGCTACAAGGTCTGGAGACAACGAGGCGTGCATGGCCGAAATCAAGTTGCGGACATCCGGAGACAAGGTAGGCGCCTTCCGGACTAGCTCTGGCGGGCGTGTCGATCGCAGTCAGCCGATCGGCTTTACGTTCGACGGCAAGAGTTTTCAGGGCCTCGCTGGCGATTCGTTGGCGTCTGCGCTGATTGCCAATGGCGTCCATCTGATGGGCCGCTCGTTTAAATATCATCGCCCGCGCGGCCCTTTGTCGATGGGTTCGGACGAGCCTAACGCACTGGTGACGGTCGACGGGGGCCGTGGCCGCGTCACGCCGAACCTGCGCGCGCCGCAGGTGGAGATCTACGAGGGGCTGAAGGCGCGTTCGCAGAACGCCTGGCCTTCGCTCGAACGCGATGCAATGGCGGTCAACGGGGCCTTTTCGGCGCTGTTTCCGGCCGGCTTTTACTACAAGACGTTCATTTCGCCTCATGGCGCCTGGGAAAAAATCTACGAGCCGGCGATTCGACGCGCGGCCGGCCTGGGCGTTGCGCCGCGCGAGCCGGACGCGGATCATTACGGGTTCGAGCATCACCATTGCGACGTCGCGATCGTCGGCGCCGGCCCGTCCGGCCTTGCAGCGGCGCTGGCGGCTGCGCGCACGGGCAAACGCGTTATCCTGTTTGACGAACAGCCTGAGCTGGGCGGCTCGCTGCTTGCCGACTCGCATACGCAGATCGACGGCACTAGCGCGGCCGAATGGGTTGCGGCGGCAGTCGATGAGCTTCAGCGGGCCGCCAACGTCACCCTGCTGCCGCGCACGCAGGTGTTCGGCTATTACGCGCAGAATTTCCTTGCCGCCGAACAGAAGCTCACCGACCATCTGGTGTTTCCCGATGCAAAACTGCCGCGCGAGCGGCTGTGGCAGGTCAGGGCGGGGCACGTGATTCTCGCCACGGGCGCGCACGAGCGTCCGCTGGTGTTCCCCGACAATGACCGCCCCGGAATTATGCTGGCCGATTCGGCGCGCACTCTGGCCGTGCGTTATGGCGTCCGGCCTGGGCAGAGAATCGTTGTCGCGACTAGTCATGATGGCGGTTATCGCGCCGCGCTCGACCTAGCTGAGGCGGGTTGCGAGATCGCGCTGATCGTCGATGCGCGCGCCGATGCGAGCGGCCCTCTGCCGATGGCTGCCCGGGCGCACGGGCTGCGGGTCGAAACGCACGCGGCCGTGCTGGGCTCGCGCGGTGGACTTCGCGTCACGCACGCCAAGGTGGCGCGGCTCTGGTCGGACGGGCGTCCCGGCAAGCCCGAGGAGATCGCCTGCGATCTGATCGCGATGACCGGCGGTTGGACGCCGAGCGTGCATCTGTTCTCGCAATCGCGCGGCAAGGTCGCGTTCGATCCGGCGACG
The DNA here is from genome assembly GCA_043746145.1 of Hyphomicrobiales bacterium. Classification (GTDB taxonomy): domain Bacteria; phylum Pseudomonadota; class Alphaproteobacteria; order Rhizobiales; family Beijerinckiaceae; genus Roseiarcus. Next base: position 1,498 of record JAYTRP010000461.1, read on the forward strand.
CGCACGTTTTTACCCGGCCAGTCCGCGCAGGCTCAGACCAGCGTCGGCGCCTGTCGCGGAGTTTTCGGCTTGAGCGAGGCGCTTAGCGATGGCGCACGCGCTGGAACGCAATCTGCAGGCGGGGCAATCGGCGAGCCGCATCGGGTCGAAGGCGCCATGGCGATGAGCGGCGGCACGGTCGGCCTCGTCGCGCCAATGCCGGACGAGGCGCTCTCGAAGGCGTTCGTCGACTTCCAGAACGACGTGGTCGCGCGCGACATTCGGCTTGCGACTCGCGAGGGCATGCGTTCGATCGAGCACATCAAGCGCTACACCACGACCGGCATGGCGACCGATCAGGGCAAGACCTCGAACATGAACGCGCTCGCCATCGCCGCCGATGCGCTGGGTCGGGAAATCTCTGAAGTCGGGCTGACCACCTTCCGTCTGCCCTATACGCCGGTGACGTTCGGCGTCGTCGCCGGCCTCTCCAAGCGCGAGCTGTTCGATCCCGTGCGCGAGACGCCGATCCATTCCTGGTACAAGGCGAAGGGCGCGATCTGGGAGGAGGCGGGCTTGTGGAAGCGCGCCGCGCGCATTCCGCGCCCCGGCGAGAGCGCCGAACAGACCCTGCGCCGCGAGTGCCTGACGACGCGCGCAAAAGCTGGAATCATGGACGCCTCCACGCTCGGCAAGATCGAAGTCGTCGGCCCTGATGCAGCCGAATTCCTGAACCGGATCTACATCAACTCCTTCACCAAATTAGCCGTCGGCCGCTGCCGCTACGGGCTGATGCTGAACGAGATGGGCTTCATCTACGACGATGGCGTGGTGATGCGTCTCGCGCAAGACCGGTTCCACCTCACCACCACCACGTCGGGCGCGGCGCATGTGATGGCGGTGATGGAGGACTACATCCAGACCGAATGGCCGGACCTGAAGGTGCGGTTCGCCTCGATCACCGAGCAATGGGCGACGATCGCGATCAACGGCCCGGAGGCGCGCAACATCCTCGCGCCGTTGATCGAAGAAATCGATCTGACCAACGCCGCCATGCCGCACATGAGCGTGCGCGAAGGGCGGATCGGCGGGGTCGAGACACGGCTGGCGCGCGTAAGTTTCACCGGCGAAATGGGCTTCGAGGTCAACATTCCCGCCGATTACGCGTTGAGCGTGCAAGAGGCGATCTGGGCGCAAGCCGAGCCGCGCGGCGCCTGTGTTTACGGGCTTGACGCGCTGCTGCTGCTTCGCGCCGAAAAGGGGTTTATCGTCGTCGGTCAGGAGACCGACGGCACCGTGACGCCGTACGATGTGGGCATGGGCAAGATGGTCGCGATGTCGAAGCGCGACTTTGTCGGCAAGCGTTCGCTGGCGCTCGCCGACCTCAAGCGATCGGGCCGCAAGCAACTCGTCGGCCTGTTGAGCGACGACCCAGCGCACCGGCCCGATGAGGGGGCGCAACTCGTCAGTGAACAAGCGCCTCCGCGCGGCACGCCGGCGCTCGGACATGTGACCTCGTCTTATATCAGCGCGACGCTGGGCCGATCTTTCAGCCTGGGAATGCTCGCTGACGGGCGCGCGAAGATGGGTCAGACAGTTTTCGCGACCGGGCTAGAGGGCGCGAAGCCGGTGAAAGTGGTCGAGCCGGTGTTCTATGACAAGGAGGGCTCGCGCCTTGACGTTTGAGGCTGTTCGCCGCTCCGTATTTGAGGGCCGCGCGCTCCCTAGCAGCGAGCGGGTTAAAGCGGTCGCACTGCCGTCCGCGACCCGGTTCAACCTGCGCGGCGGCCCTGATATTTTCGCGCCGCTCGCCGAGGCGTTCGGCGTCGCGCCGCCGATGGCGCCCATGTCATCCGCGGAAGTCGGCGCCCGTACGGCGCTGTGGCTCGGGCCTGACGAGTGGCTGCTGATTGCGGAGGAGGGCGCGGGCGCGCTGTTCGGGACAATCGAGAGCGCGTTAGCGGGAGTGTTTCATACGCTGGTGGATATTTCGCATCGTCAGGTCGGCATCGAGGTTTCCGGCCCTGGCGCGGTGCATTTGCTCAACGCCGGCTGTCCGCTCGATCTCGATCTGTCGGCTTTCCCCGTGGGCATGGCGACGCGCACTTTGCTGATCAAGGCGGAGATTGGTCTTTGGCGGCGGGCGCCTGATCGCTTCCAGCTAGAAATCGGCCGCTCGTTCGCGCCCTATGTGGCGGCGGTGTTGACGCGCGCGGCGAGGGACCAGGGCGAGGGTTAGCGGGCCGGGAGGGTTAGCGGGACTTCGCGCAAGCGCCGCGCCGCCCCCCACTCCGGCCCTCCCCCACGAGGGGGGAGGGGGATTGCCGCCGCGCTCGTAACCGCCCTCCCAGCCCCCTGAATTCTTTGGACAACTGAACTTCCGACAAGCCAAGCGACGCCTGAGCGGCGCAAAATGCGCTTCCGCCTCGATTCCGTCGAGATTGACGGACACTCAGGCGACAGGCGGCCGAGG
>JAYTRP010000462.1:0-12027 GCA_043746145.1 Hyphomicrobiales bacterium
AAGAGCGCTCGGGCCCTTTGATCGGCTTTTCGACATATTAGGCCATTACAGGGTTGAGAGGCTAGGGAATCGTTCGGCGACGGTAGCTCTTTCGGCAGAGCTCGATCATTTGCCGGCGGCGGTTGTTTTGCAGTGGCGACTTCTGGAGCAAGGAATTGGCCAAAGCGGGGAGAGGGCGCGGCGTTTTGGCGGTTGCGGTCGCAATGGCGTTATCGAGCGTGCCTGCCTTGGCGAGCGAATCAATATTCGATTCCTTCGCAAAATCCGTCGGACTAGGGCCGACCGAGCCAAACCCACCAGATTTCATTAAGGCTTCGCGCCCAAAGACGTCCCCTACCGCAATGCCGGTGTTTGACACGCCCGAAGAACCGCCATCCAAAGTTAAATCGTCGGCGGAGTTGAAGGCGATGGACAGTGATTTGACGGGGGAGGGCCGCAAGCACGACGCGTTGCGCGCAGCTTTTCCCCCTTCGGCCAAGGCGGTGGCGGAAGCCAATCGCGACAAGCGACACAAGCCGGCGGCGAAAGCTGCTAGCGGATCGGCGTTTTGAGTTTGCCGCGCGACATGAGGCGATGATATCACCGCCTCCCCGCGCGAAAGGCGTGGGTCTCTATCAGGGAACTCCGGCGATGTACGATTTCCACTCTGTGCGACGACTGCCGCCTTATGTCTTCGAGCAGGTCAATAAGCTCAAGGCCAAGGCTCGCGCCGCCGGCGCCGACATCGTAGATCTTGGCATGGGCAATCCCGATCTGGCCGCGCCTAAGCACGTGATCGACAAGCTGGTCGAGACGGTGGGTAAGCCGCGCACCGATCGCTATTCCGCCTCCAAGGGCATTCCCGGCCTCAGACGTGCGCAGGCGGGATATTACGCACGGCGATTCGGCGTGAAGCTCGACCCGGAGACGCAAGTCGTCGCCACGCTCGGCTCTAAGGAGGGCTTCGCCAATATGGCCCAGGCGATAACCGCGCCGGGCGACGTCGTCCTCGTGCCCAACCCTTCTTACCCCATCCACGCATTCGGGTTCCTCATGGCGGGCGGCGTGATCCGCTCCGTTCCCGCGGAGCCGTCGCCGCAATATTTCGTCGCGCTGGAGCGCGCCATCCAGCATTCAATCCCAAAGCCGATTGCGGTGGTGGTTTGCTACCCCTCGAACCCGACCGCTATGGTCGCCTCGCTCGATTTCTACCGCGACTTGGTTTTGTTTGCCAAAAAGCACGAGATCTTCGTGTTGTCCGATCTCGCTTACGGCGAAGTTTATTTCGACGGTGAGCCGCCGCCGTCGATTCTGCAGGCGCCGCAGGCGTTTGACGTCGCCGTCGAGTTCACCTCGATGTCAAAGACCTTCTCGATGGCGGGATGGCGCATGGGCTTTGCCGTTGGCAACGAGCGGCTGCTCGCGGCTTTGGCAAGGGTGAAATCCTATCTCGACTATGGCGCCTATACCCCGATCCAGGTCGCGGCCGCGGCGGCGCTCAATGGTCCCGAGGATTGCATCCATGAGATGCGCGCCACCTACAAGCGTAGGCGCGACGTTATGGTGGAGAGCTTTGCCGCCGCCGGTTGGCCAATTGAATCGCCGCGCGCTTCGATGTTCGCCTGGACGCCTGTGCCGGAGAAGTTTCGTCATCTGGGATCGTTGGAGTTCTCCAAGTTGTTGATCGAGAAGGCGGACGTCGCTGTTGCGCCTGGCATAGGTTTTGGCGAGCACGGCGATGAATACGTGCGTCTGGCCCTGGTTGAAAACGAGCAACGCATCCGGCAGGCAGCGCGCGGCGTCAAGCGGTTCTTCGAGAACGCTGACGAGACGCTACATAATGTAGTGAAGCTCAAACATACGGCGTGATGCTGCGCGCCGCGCATTGCGGCGTGTCTCAAAAGCCCAAGTGAAGCTCGCGCAACGCGTCTTCGTAGACCGTCTTCGCCGCGATCCCTTTGCCGCGAAGATCGTGTCAATGATAGAACGCAGCTTCTCGCCGGTCGATCTGCGCCACGTTGTGATTGACCGGCGTCAGGGCTTCTTTTCGCCGGATCGCAATGATCCAGAGTTCGACTGCCGCCTTAAAGGCGGTCCTTAAAACGTCGAGTTCGGGGGAATTATCGTCTACAGAAGCCTCCGTCTCCGGAAGCTATCCTAGGTCGGTCAATCTATCTCAACGGCTGAGTTGCGGGATTCAGGCGCGGCGACGGCTTTGTCCAAGACCAATCTTCTTGGCGAGCGCGGAGCGGGTCGCCGCATAGTTGGAAGCGACCATGGGATAGTCTGAAGGCAGGTTCCACTTGGTCCGATACTGGTCCGGAGTCATGCCAAGCGAAGCAAGATGGCGCTTTAACGACTTGAATTTGCGTCCATCGTCCAGGCAGATCAGGTAATCGGGCGAAATCGACTTGCGAATAGGCACCGCTGGCGTAACGGCTTCTGGTTCCGCAGCTGCTGGTGCAGTTGCGCCGGTCGAAATCTTCACGAGGGCGGTATGGACCGAAGTTATTAGGGCCGGCAATTCGGCTACGGGCAACGAATTGTGTCCTACAAAAGCTGCGACCACCTCGGCCGCCAAGGCGATAAAATCCGCCGGCCTTGATTCCGAAGTCGACATCGCTTTTTCCCCCACTGCACTCAACGATTCTACTAATACGCTAAGTTGTGTTGCCAAACAAGTCTCGGAAAACTTTGATTTCCTTAGAGCCGGGCCAGCCTTTAATTTTAAATATCTGCACGCGCGGACAATTCAAACCAAACCACATGAATTTTAAACGTCCGCGCGCTCGGACAATTCAAGCCAGGCCTCTTCAGACTCTCGCAATGCGCGTTCAAGTTCAGTTCGCTTGGCGGCGAGGCCGCGCACCTGATCAAGCGTAGCGCCTATTTTATTTGCATTTGCCAGTGCTTCGTCAACTCTTTGCAGCAACTGTTCGAATTTCAACATCCGCATTTCTGCAGACTCGAGTTGACGGCGCAGCCCGGCGGCGATTTCGCGACGTTGCGGGGGCGCCGCACTCGCTGGCGGCGCCGATTTTTGCCCTGACTTCGAAGCCGTCGACGTCCCGAGAACGCCGCGCGCGTAATCGTCGAGATCGCCGTCATAGGCGCGCACCGTGCCTCCCGCCACTACCCATAAGCGATCGGCGCAGGCCTGCAGGAGCCGACGATCATGCGAGATCAGGATGCAGGCCCCGTCGTAATCGTTGATCGCGTCGATCAACTCAGCACGGCTGTCGATATCGAGATGGTTGGTGGGCTCGTCGAGAATCAGGAGCTGCGGTCCGTCGAAGGTCGCGAGGCCCATCAGCAAGCGCGCCTTTTCGCCCCCGGACAGTTTCTCGATCCGCGTATCCGCGCGTCCGCCGGAAAACCCGATCCGCGCCACGCGAGCGCGCACCTTGGACACGGGTTCGCCTCGCATGCGCTCGGCGACATGCGTGAAGGGCGTGCCGCCGGACTCGAGATCGTCGACCTGATGCTGGGCGAAGAAACCGACGTCGAGCTTGCCGGCGCGAATCATTTTGCCGCCAGCCGCCTCCAGCCGGCCGCCGATCAGCTTGGCGAAAGTGGATTTGCCATTGCCGTTTGCGCCGACTAGCCCGATCCGATCGTCGTTCGATAGCGTGAGATCGAGCTTCGAGAGCACGATCCGGTCGCCGTAGCCAACACTTGCCTTCTCAAGCGCGACGATCGGCGGCGACAACTTGCGCGAAACCTTCGGCCAAACGAACGGAAGCACCGCATCGTCGACGACCAGCGCCACTGGGGCGAGTTTGGCGAGCATCTTGATGCGCGACTGAGCTTGGCTTGCCTTGGTCGCGCTGGCGCGGAAGCGGTCGACGAAAGCCTGCAAATGTTTGCGGTGCTCCTCCTGCTTCTTGGCGGATTTGCCTTGCAGGGTCATCAGTTCGGCGCGCTGGCGTTCAAACTGCGAGTAGCCGCCGCTCCAGAGCGTCAGCTTCGCCTTGTCGAGGTGCAGAATATGGTTGGCGACGTCGTCGAGCAGGTCGCGATCATGGCTGATAACGAGGACGGTCGCAGGATACGTCTTCAGATAATCGACGAGCCAGAGGACGCCTTCGAGATCGAGATAGTTTGTCGGCTCGTCGAGCAGCAGCAGGTCGGGCGCAGAAAACAGCACGGCCGCGAGCGCCACCCGCATGCGCCAGCCCCCGGAGAATTCGCTTAGAGCGCGGTTCTGGGCGGCCTCGTCGAAACCGAGGCCGGCAAGGATTCGCGCGGCGCGAGCCGGGGCGGCGTGCGCCTCGATATCGGCGAGGCGCGTCTGGATCTCAGCGATTCGAAGCGGGTCCTCCGCTGTCTCCGCCTCGCCTAACAACGCGTTGCGCTCCTTGTCGGCTTCGAGCACAAAGTCGATCAGCGACTGAGGGCCGCCGGGCGCCTCTTGTTCGACGCCGGAGATCCGCGCCTGTCTGGGTGTGCTGATATGGCCGGATTCGGGGACTATCTCGCCACGGATGATCCGGAACAATGTCGTCTTGCCGGCGCCATTGCGCCCGACGAGGCCGACGCGCGAGCCGGTCGGCAGCGACACCGAGGCGTTATCGATCAGCAGACGTTCGCCGATCCGGTAGGTGAGTGAACTGATACTAAGCATGGCGCGCTTTTGCGGCGCCGCAGCTGCTTGAGCAAGCGCTGCGGCAAATTGGATGAGCGCCGCGGCAAATTGGACGAGCGCCGCTGCAATTTGGACGAGCGCTGGCTACCCGATTGGCTTGCTGCGCGAGCGTGCGACGGTCTCGCGCTGGGCGCGGCGGCACGAGAGCGGCGGCAGGCCTCTAAGGATCAGCTCCGCATCGGCGACCGTCTGTCGGCCAATTTCGAGCAACGCGTCGGGCGTCGCGCCGGCGCGATGCGGTGAGAGCAATAGTCCGTCGACGTCGCGAGCGGGGTCGTCGGCGGGGGCCGGCTCGATGGGAAAGACATCGGTCGCCGCGCGCAGCCGGCCCGACTGGACGCAGCGCAGAAGTTCAGGAAAATCGACCGCCGCGGCGCGACTCATCAAAAGAAAGACCGTACCCGGCCGCATCGTTTCGAATTCGCGCTTTCCCAGAAAGTGCTGATTTTCGCTGGTCACAGCAGCGAAAACGATGACGATGTCGCTCTCCGACAAAATCTGGTCGAGCGACGCCGGCGACACACCGAAGCCGCGCATGAAGTGAGCGGAGACCCAAGGGTCGTAAGCCCGAACTGTGCATCCGAACGGCGCGACGAGCGGAGTGAACGCGCGCGCAAGGTCGCCAAAGCCGATCAACCCGACCGACGCGCCATACAGGCTTTTGCAGCCTTCCCAGCCGTCCAGCAGCCATTTTTCGCGGCGCCCTCGCATCGCGCGATCGGCTGTCGTGATTCCGCGGCAAAGATCGATTGCCAGTCCAAGCGTCATCTCCGCCACGGGACGAGCGAAGGCGGAACTCGGTGTGATCACATGCACGCCACGTGCGAAGCACGCTTCATAATCCACATTTTGCAGAAAGTTGGTCTCGACGTTTATAATTGCGCGAAGTTTCGGCGCGCTTTCGAGGCGGGCGTGCCCCATGTCGCTCTGCCCGATCAGCAACTCCGTGCGGGGAAGCAGCGCCTCCAACTGATCGGTGGGCATACGTCCGGCGCCGCGATGAGCAACAACCTCGCCGAGAGATTGCAGTCTGGCCCACAAGCCGTCGTCGAATATCTCGTGGGGTCCTCGAGGGTACGAATCGATAACGATCAAAGGTTTCATCGGAAAGCCCTCCCAGACGCTTAGCGTTGCGCATGCAGGTAGGTTGAGGGCCTGTCAAGAATCCCGTCAAGCAATGTCTACTGCAATTATTGGGACGCTAGTTCTGGCTCCCAGTCCGCAGGTTCGCTCTTGACCGACGCTGACCGCGCGCCACCCGCGCGATAACGCCGCAAAATGTTGCGCAATCGTAGAGCCACCTCTTTCACTTCAAATGGCTTGATGATGTAGTCGTCAGCGCCGTGCTCAAGTCCCGTGACTCGCTCACTAGCGGCCGCTCGCCCTGTAATCATGACTATCGGAATATCGCAAACCGCTTTGACAGCTCGTGCAATCTTCAGCCCGTCAGCGCGCCCAAGTCCAAGATCAAGCGTAATCAGGTCAACCCGGGTTAATTTAAGCATTCGCCAAAGTTCGCTCTCGTTACCGGCCTCGCTGACTTCAAAACCTGCCGGTTCAAGACAGTCGCGCAACAGCGAACGAAGCATAGGCTCGTCGTCGACAATGAGAATATGTGGTTTGTCCGACATGGCGGGGCCAATCTCAGGGGCAAAGTTATTATATACGTAAGTGAAACGCGCCCGCACGTAATCAGTTTCAAATATATGCAGCGTCAAATTTTAATACACGAAGGCGACACGATTGACCCTCGTTTGCGGCTCGCATAGTTGCGCCGCTCCTTTAAGATGCGATTGTCACCTACTTGTCATTTCGCTGGTATCCACCCGGCGGGTCCTTCCTCCGGCGAGCGCGCGCATGAATTTTTCTCAGCGATTCACGTTCTTATTTTCCGCGCCGAACTTTGATTCGGATGATCTGGAAGGCAACAGAATTGCGCAGATCATTGCCGCCATTGAGAGAATGGGTTTCCAGGTTGTGCGCGCGCGGCGACTGGACGATGCCGAAATCGCCGTTCAGACCGACGCGGCGATCGGCTGCATGGTTGTCGACTGGGGCAAGAAGGGCATCGAGGGCAAGGCGGCTTCGCTCATCAACTTGATGCGCAAGCGCGGTCTGCAAATGCCGATTGTGATTCTCGTGCGAGGCAAGCGGTTCGAGGATATTCCCGTCGAAGTGCTGGACTTCATCGACGGGTACGTCTTTCTCGCGGAGGAGACGCCAGAGTTCATCGCCAAGAGCCTAGTCTCGCGCCTTAAGCAATATGCCGAGACGCTGAAGACGCCCTTCTTCGGCGCCTTGGTTGACTACGCGGAGGAGGGCAATCAGCTCTGGACCTGTCCAGGGCACAATGGCGGCATCTTCTACAATCGTAGTCCCATCGGGCGCATCTTCATGGAGCACTTGGGCGAGGCGGTCTTCCGCGACGATCTCGACAATTCCGTGCTCGAACTTGGCGATCTGCTGACTCACGAGGGTCCCGCGCTGCAGGCGCAGAAGGAGGCGGCGGCGATCTTTGGGGCCGAAAAGACTTACTTCGTGCTCAACGGCACGTCGTCGTCCAACAAGATCGTGCTCGGCAACCTGATCGCTGACGGCGACCTCGTGCTGTTTGACCGCAACAACCACAAGGCCGCCCATCATGGCGCTCTGCTCATTTCCGGCGGCATTCCCATCTATTTGCCAACAGACCGGAACGCGCACGGACTGATTGGGCCGATCGACGCGGACGCGTTCGACGAAACGGCATTGCGCGAGCGCATCCGAACGCATCCCTTCGTCAAAGACCCCGAGGCGTGGACGAAACCGCGTCCGTTTCGCGTCGCGGTGATCGAACAATGCACTTACGACGGCACGATCCTCGACGCGGAGCGCGTTGTGGAGCGAATTGGGCACCTCTGCGACTATATTTTGTTTGATGAAGCCTGGGCAGGTTTCATGAAGTTCCACCCGATCTACGAGCGCCGGTTCGCGATGGGGTTGAAGGGGCTCGACGAGAATTCGCCGGGCGTGGTCGCAACACAATCGACCCATAAGCAACTCGCGAGCTTTTCACAGGCCTCGCAAATTCATATCCGCGACCGCCACATCAAGGGGCAACGCCGGCGCGTCGAGCATCGCCGCTTCAACGAAGGCTTTATGCAACACGCGTCAACCTCGCCGTTCTATCCCCTGTTCGCTTCGCTCGATGTCGGCGCGCAGATGATGAAGGGCCGCTCCGGCGAGGTGCTGTGGGACGATACGATCAGGCTTGGCATCGAGCTGCGCAAGAAACTGCGCGCGATCCGGCGTGAATTTGATGAAAAGGAACGCGATCCCGCGCGGCGCTGGTTCTTCGATCCGTTCGTGCCCGACCGGGTCGAAATTCCCGATGTCGCCAACCCGGGCGGCGTCCATAATGTGCCGTGGGAGAGCGTCTCGACCGACCAACTCGCCCGCGACCCCGGCTACTGGGCGCTCGCCCCGGGCGCGACTTGGCATGGCTTTACGCGGCTCGAAGCGGGTTTTGCGATCACCGATCCGGCCAAGCTGACGCTGTTAACTCCCGGCTTCGACCGCAAGACGGGGGCCTACGAGGCGCATGGCGTGCCGGCGCCCATCGTCGCGCAATATTTGCGAGAAAACAGGGTCGTTCCGGAAAAGAACGACCTTAACTCGCTGCTGTTTCTGCTGACCCCAGGCGTCGAATCCAGCAAGGCCGGTACACTGGTCTCGGCGCTTGTCGCCTTCAAGCGGCGGCACGACGATAATGCGCTGCTCGAGGAAGTCATGCCAGAATTCGTCGCCCGGCGACCGCTACGTTACAAGGGTACACGCCTTCGCGACCTCTGCGCCGACTTGCACGCTTATCACCGCGACGCCGGCGTTAGCGCGCTGCAGCGCGCACAGTTCCGCCCAGAGCATTTGCCCGAAATGGCGATGGAGCCGCGAGATGCCGCCAAGCAGCTCGTTCGTAACAATGTCGATTACCTGCCGATTGACGAGATCGAGGGCCGAATCGCCACGACTTTATTCGTCGTCTATCCCCCCGGAATCGCCACCATCGTTCCGGGCGAGCGGCTCGACGCTCGCGCCAAGCCAATGATTGAATATCTGAAGACGTTCGAACGCGCCGCGAATCTGTTTCCCGGTTTCGAGGCGGAAATTCAAGGGCTATATCGTGAGGTCGATTCCGCAGGCATAATCCGTTTCTATACCTATGTAGTGCGCGAGTAGGGCTGGAGGCGGTAGCGAATGACGGATGCGGTCGGGCCGGAGCAAAGCGATGCGGTCATCGTGCGCCCGTCGGGCGATGCTGACATCTCCGCGATGCTGGCGATCTACCTGCACCATATCCGAACGGGCGTGGACCCAGCATATTCGGGCGAGTTCGAGACGCCTGACGCGGACGACCTCAAGCGCCGGCGCAAGTCCATGCATCGCCGCAAGATGCCGCATATCGTTGCCCAGGAGCACGGAATTCTGCTTGGCTATGCCTATGCTGTGCCGTTCCGCAAACGTCCCGCTTACCGTTATTGCGTCAAGCACTCTATCTATGTGCATCATGAACACCTGCACCGCGGACTCGGGCGCAAATTGATGACGGCGCTGATCGACGCCTGCGCAGCGGCCGGTTTTCGACAGATGATCGGATATATCGACAGCGCCAATGTCGCATCGCTGGCAATCCACGAGAAGTACGGATTTCGCCGAGTTGGCCTGCTGCCGGCAGTCGGCTACAAATTCGGCCACTGGACCGACACTGTCATGGTCCAGCGATCATTAGGCCTCGGAGGAACCGCGCCAGCGGGTGATTAAGCAAGAGCGCACTTTGCGCGAGGACGAGCACAGCCTATCTATCCGCCCCATGGCGCTATTCGAAGTTCGACACGTCACCACCTATCGCTACGCGGCGCCGGTTCGACTCGGCGAGCACCGCATGATGCTGCGGCCTCGCGACAGTGAAAACCAGCGGCTGATCAAGGCGAGTCTCGACATCTCTCCAACGCCGCACCGGCTGCGCTGGATTCACGACGCGTTCGACAATTGCGTTGCGATTGCGGATTTTCGCGGAACTACTCGTGAGCTGCGCGTCGAGAACACGCTCGCTGTCGAGCACTTCGAATCGGGAGGCCCTGACGTGGTGATCGACGATCGGGCGCGCACCTACCCGTTTGCCTACGACCCCGACGAGACGCCGGATCTCGCCTCGGCGATCCAGCGGCGACATTCCGATCCCAATGCCGAGATCGATCGCTGGGTGCGACGGTTCCTGAACGTCGGACGCCCGACCGACACGGGCTCTCTGCTGATGACGATGACTTATGCCATCAAGGAGAGCTTCATTTACGAGCGACGCGTCATAAAGGGTACGCAAAGTCCGCTGCAGACGCTCGCGCGAGGCCTTGGGACGTGCCGGGACTTTGCCACGCTGATGATCGAGGCCGCTCGAGCGCTCGGCCTCGCTGCGCGCTTCGCCTCTGGATATATTTATGTGCCCGAACTCGACAGCGAACCACCCCGGCTGGGAGGCGGGTCTACACACGCTTGGTGTCAGGTCTACTTACCCGGTGCGGGGTGGGTGGAATTCGACCCGACCAACGGCATCGTCGGTGACCGCGACCTGATTCGCGTCGCGGTAGCTCGCGACGCGCGGCGGGCTATCCCGCTGCATGGGACGTATTATGGCGATGCAAAGGACGAATTGGGAATGTCGGTATCGATCGCTGTGCGCAAAACCGAGCCAGTCAAACGGGCTTTAAAGTTTGAGCCGGAGTCGATAGCTCCAGCCCTCGACGCAATCAATCCTGAAGGACGATCCTAGTTAACCAACGCCAGTCAGGGCTTGCGGAGGCGATCCGTGCCTTGAATCGCGGCTTCGTGGTACCAAGAGTCAAAGCTAAGTGCGACGGAGACTTGTGGCCCCAGGAAAGTTACTGTGGCTTTTTCTTGGTTGCGGCCCAGAGAGACCGATCCAGACTTTCGGACCGGAAATTGGTAAATTTGAGCCGATTCTCGATGAAATGAGCTAGGCATGAGACGATTCTCCTCGATTTTTAGCTCCAGATGCGACTGGGAGGGCGCTTTTAGCAGCATTTTCGGAAAAATGCGTTTGTTGCGATGCGAAAAAGCGCCTTTGCCGTTATTATCAGCATATTTGTAATTGCTTGTTTTCAATGCACACGATGCACGTTGAATTCTTTGAGCTGGTGATCCAACGCCGGCTCGCGTCGGGAGGTTCCGTTGCCGCGCCGCTCGTTGGCATGCAATATGCTTTTAAAGTGGGCATCCGCGGGCGACCGTTCGTTCCTCGGCAAGCGGGCTTCCGCAAGCACCGTTCGGCCTGCCGGGCGTCTTGATAAGGGTGAGAGAACGCAATGACGAAGTATAAGTTAGAATATATTTGGTTGGATGGGTATAAACCCGTCCCCAATCTAAGAGGAAAGACGCAGCTCAAGGACTTCGACTCATTTCCGACAGTTGAGGAACTCCCGTTGTGGGGCTTCGACGGTAGCTCCACCATGCAGGCCGAGGGCCATAGCTCCGATTGCGTACTCAAGCCGGTCGCGGTCTATCCCGACGGCGCGCGCACAAACGGCGCTCTGGTTATGTGCGAAGTGATGATGCCCGACGGCAAGACACCGCATCCGACGAACGGCCGCGCTACCATTCTCGACGATCCCAACGCTTGGTTCGGCTTCGAGCAGGAATACTTCTTCTACAAGGACGGCCGCCCGCTCGGCTTCCCCCCGGCAGGCTATCCTGCGCCGCAGGGCCCCTATTACACCGGCGTCGGCTACAAGAATGTCGGCGACATCGCTCGCAAGCTAGTCGAAGAGCACCTGGATCTCTGCCTGTTTGCTGGCATAAACCATGAGGGCATCAATGCGGAAGTCGCAAAGGGCCAGTGGGAATTTCAGATCTTTGGCAAAGGCTCCAAGCGCGCTGCCGACGAAATGTGGATGGGTCGCTATCTCCTGCTCCGCCTGACGGAGAAATATGGCGTCGACATCGAGTGGCACTGCAAGCCGCTCGGCGACACTGACTGGAACGGCTCGGGCATGCACTGCAACTTCTCGACGGCTCACATGCGTGAAGTCGGCGGCAAGGACTATTTCGTCAGCCTGATGAAAGCGTTCGAAGATAACCGCGCGGACCACATCGCGGTCTACGGGCCCGACAATCACATGCGCCTCACCGGCAAGCACGAGACCGCGGCGATTCATGAATTCAGCTGGGGTATCGCCGATCGCGGCGCTTCGATCCGGGTTCCCCATAGCTTCGCCAATAATGGCTACAAGGGATATCTCGAAGATCGCCGCCCGAACTCGCAAGGCGACCCCTACCAGATCGCGTCGCAGGTCTTGAAGACGATCGCGACGGTCCCGACTGCCAAGGCGGCGGCTGCGTAAGTAGGGCGTCTG
>JAYTRP010000463.1:0-31733 GCA_043746145.1 Hyphomicrobiales bacterium
GAGGTCGCCAAACTCGTCGATGAGTTGCGCGACCTGCGCAGCCTTGCCCAGCGGCGGCGCTATCGCGGCCCGGCGCCCAAGCTGCCGTCGCGCGAAACCACAATTGCGCTGATCGACGAATTGGTGTCGGCGCTTTATCCCCGACATTTCGGCCCTCAGGGCCTCACGGGCGAGGCGCTTGACGCGTTCGTGGCCAAAACGCTGGGTAGCGCGTTGCGTGCGCTGCGCGCTCAAGTGAAGCTCGAACTCACTCTGGGCGAAGATCATACGCCCAGGCTCGGCGCCAATGAAATTGTGCAAGCCTTCACCGCAGCGCTGCCGCGGGTCCGCTCGCTAGCGGACACGGACGTGCGCGCCGGATTTGCCGGCGATCCCTCAGCGACAAGCATCGACGAGATCATCTTCTGTTTCCCCGGCTTCGCAGCGACGCTCCGACACAGGATGGCGCACGAATTATATCGCCTCGGCGCTCCGGTGCTCGCCCGCGTCATCGCCGAGGACGCGCATGCGCGAACGGGAATTGACATCCACCCGGGCGCGGAGATCGCCGAGGCTTTCTTTATCGATCACGGGACCGGCGTCGTGATTGGCGAAACCTGTGTGATCGGCCGCAACGTGCGCCTTTATCAGGCGGTCACGCTCGGCGCCAAACGCTTTGAGACCGATCCGAACACGGGCGTTCTTCGCAAGCGTTATCCCCGCCATCCCGTGGTCGAGGACGATGTCGTGATCTACGCGGGCGCGACGATCCTCGGCCGAATCGTGATCGGCCATGGGTCTTCGATCGGCGGCAACGTCTGGCTCACCCATAGCGTGCCCGCGAAGAGCCAGATCACGCAATCGCGCCCGATGAGCGAATCGTTTCGGGACGGCGAAGGAATTTAACCGCGAGGAGACGAGGGATGGCGAATTTCAGCACGATCAAGGTCAACCTGCGACAGGCTTGGAAATTCCTCAAAGAGGCCGCAGGCGAACTGAACCGCTTGCTCACGCAGACCGCGCATTTCGAAGCTGACTCGGCGCACCAGCGCGAAGAATCGATTTTTCAACCGCGCGGATATGAAGCAAGGCGAGACCGATGACCGCTGCAGCCCTGGAGACCGTCCGCCAAAGTCCGGAACAAACCCCGCAATGCGCATCCTATCGAAGCGCCATGCGCCATGTCGCGAGCGGCGTATCGCTCATTACCCATGGCGAAGGCGCTGCGAGAACCGGACTCACGGCGACGAGCGTCTCTTCGCTCTCGGTTGATCCGCCCACCCTTCTCGTCTGCCTCCCTCGCGCGGCCGCGCTGTGTGCCGGGCTGGCTGTCGGCGAGCGTTTCGGCGTCAGTGTGCTCGCCGCCGGCCAAGCCGAATTCGCCGATCGATTCGCGGAAACCTCGGGGATAGACGAGGCCGAGCGGTTCGACGAAGGGAACTGGGCGCCGACCCCGGGGGGAGCCAGCGTGCTCGCGGACGCGGTGGCTGTATTCGAATGTGTGGTGGAAGAGTTGATCCTGCGCCACGCCCACGCGATCGTCATCGGCCGCGTGCGTCTGGCCACGCCCGTCGCGCAGTGCGGCGCGCTGGTTCATTGGCGCGGCGCCTACGATCAAGTCGGTTGGAGCGCGCAGGAGGTTTCGTGCGTGACAGGCGGCGCGCCGCGCGATCACCTTGTCTCAAGCAAGATCCGACTGGTCAGCCAGCGCGACTGAAGCCAAGCTGACGCGTCGGCTTGGCTACCTCGACTTTGCGAGAAAACTGGTGAAGGCGGCTTTGGCCTCGGGAGAGCGGACCGCGCGGGCAAAATCGGCGAGTTCCGTCTCCATGTGGGCGTAGAGCGGCTCACGGTCGCCGCGCATCAGGCGGCGGGTTGCGAGCAGCGCCGCGCGGGGTTTGGCTGCGAGCGCGCGGGCCTTCGACATTGCGTAGGCGCGAAGCTCTTCGGCTGGGATGACCGCGTTGACGAGGCCGATTTCATGCGCGCGCGCCGCGTCGAAAGTCTCCCCGAGCAGCAGCATTTCCGCCGAGACGCTGCGGCCGAACCGCGCGGGCGCCAACAACGAAGCTCCAGCCTCTGGCACTAGGCCAAGATTGACGAACGGCATGGCGAAGCGTGCGCTTGGCGCGGCGTAGATCAGGTCGCAATGCAGGCAGAGCGTCGTGCCGATGCCAACAGCGGGTCCCTCGACCGCCGCAACGACCGGCTTGTCGAACCGAGCGATCGCGCGGATGAACACCGAACCGGGGCTCGCCTCCGCGCTCGCGCCCTGGGCGCCGGCAAGAAAATCTCCGATGTCGTTGCCGGCGGTGAACACGCCGCCCTCGCCGCAGATCAACACGGCCGCGATGCTCTCCTCAGCGCTCGCCGTCGTCAGCGCGTCGCGCAGCGCGAAATACATCTCGCCCGTCAACGCGTTCTTCTTTTGTGGCCGGTTCAACGTTACGCAGAGCACGCCCGCCTCCGCGGCGACTTTGACGAGGTCGGTCATGCCAGTTCTCCCAAAGCGCTTTCGTAACCCGACAGCGCTGCGCCGCCTGACATAACCGACTCAGCGAGGCCCGGCGCCGCCGTCGCGAGTTTCTCGGCGAAGAACCGCGCGAGCGCGACGCGCCCGCCCGTACCGCCCTGAGCCTGCTCGGCGAGCCCCGCCTTGGCGAGACAGGCTCCGCCTAGCGCGAGACCGAACAGGCGCAGATAAGCGGAAGCGCCGGCGAGCGCGTCATTCGTGTCGGCGCTCAGCGTCTGCAGCAGATAAGACGTGGCGGCTTCAAGCGCGGCGGCGCAAGCGGAAAGCCGCCGCGCTGTCGCCCCGAACGCCTCGCCGCCGGTCAGCTTAACTGCTTCCGCCACTTCGCGAATGCCTGCAATTTCCTTGGCTATCGCGGCGCCTCCAGACAGCGGCAGCTTGCGCGTCACGAGGTCGATCGCCTGCACCCCGTTGGTGCCTTCGTAGATCGCCGCAATGCGCGAATCGCGCATGAACTGGGCCGCGCCGGTCTCCTCGACATAGCCCATGCCGCCGAACACCTGCACGCCGAGCGAGGCGACTTCATCGCCTATATCTGTCGAGAATGCTTTCGCCACCGGCGTCAGCAGCGCCGCGCGCTCGCCCGCCGCCGCACGCTCCTGCGCGCCCTCGGCGTGGAACGAGCGATCGATCGCGACGCCGGTGAGGTGGCAGATGCCGCGGGCGGCCTGCACTTGCGCCTTCATCGTCATCAGCATGCGCTGCACATCGGGATGCTCGACAATGGCGCTCATGCCGCCGTCGCGTCCCACACGGCCCTGCCGCCGCTCGCGCGCATAAGCCAGCGCGTGCTGGTAAGCGCGTTCGCCGATCGCGACGCCTTGCATGCCTACGGCCAAGCGTGCGCTGTTCATCATCACGAACATCGCGGCGAGGCCCTTGTTCTCCTCGCCAATCAACCAGCCGGTGGCGCCGCCATTGTCGCCGTAGATCATCACGCAGGTCGGCGACGCATGGATGCCGAGTTTATGCTCGATGCTGGCGCAGCGCAGATCGTTGCGATCGCCCAGCGAACCGTCCGACTTCACCAGCGATTTCGGCACGAGGAAGAGCGATAATCCACGCGTGCCTGCGGGCGCATCGGCGAGGCGCCCGAGTACGAGATGAATGATGTTGTCGGCGAGATCGTGCTCGCCATAGGTGATGTAGATCTTCTGGCCGGAGATTTTGTAGGTTCCGTCAGGACTCCGCTCAGCGCGCGTCTTTACCGCGGTGAGATCGGAGCCCGCCTGCGGCTCCGTCAGGTTCATCGTGCCGGTCCACTCGCCGCTGACGAGCTTACGCATGTAAATTTCGCGCAACTCGGGCGATGCGTAGGCGTTGAGCGCGCCCAGGGCGCCTTCGCTGAGCAAGGGGCAGAGCGCGAACCCCATCGAGGCGCCGTTCCAGATTTCGGCGCAGGCGAAATTGACCGAGTGCGGCAAGCCCATGCCGCCATATTCGGTCTTGGCCGTCACGCCCGCCCAGCCGGCTTCCGCCCAGCGCTTGTAGACCTCGCGGAATCCCTTGGGGGAAGTGACGTGGCCATTGGAATATTGCGCCCCCTCGAGATCGCCGATCCGGTTCAGCGGCGCGATCGCATCCGTAGCGAAACGGCCCGCTTCTCCCACGACCGACGCGACGGTCTCCCAGTCCAAGTCGCCAAACAGCCCCCGCGCGATCTCGGCGTCGAGACCGGCTATGTGCTGCAAGGAAAAGAGGATGTCGGAAACGGGGGATTGATAGGACATGCGGTACACCGGCTTAGCGCAAAGCTACCGCTGATTAGCCCGGCGACGGACCGCCGTCGATAGGCAGCGCACCGTCCCGTGCTGACACAATATCGACACTGACGTTGTTTTCCGCTAGGTCTGCAAATAACAAGGTAACGTTCGCCGATCGCGGGCTTGCATGTCCCGATCGACAAGGACTTGGGGATGACATTCGGGATTTACACTTTAGGCAATGATAAGGTTATTGCGGAACTGGAAGTGTTAATTCGCAGCATCCGCCAATACAATACAAACATACCAATATCGGTAATCCCATTCAACGAGTCCATGACTGAAACCAGGCGATTGTGCTCTCGTTACGACGTGAAAATCGTTGACCAAGACTTGAGCAAGTTCGACCAGATCGGCTCGACATTCACGCACCCTTGGGAAGTCGGCCCAAAAATTTTTCGGAAGTTTCACTGCTTCGAGGGCGAGTTCGACTCGTTTTTATTTTTGGACGCCGACACGATCGTGCTCGGATCGTTGGAGCCCTACATCGAACTGCAGAACAAACGCGATCACGATTTGATATTTTACACCGGGTCGGCCGCGAACAGGAATGTCAACGAGCCCACATTTAAAGCGTTCGCGAGCGCGATCATTCCCGAATGGAGGGAAGGCTTCAATGCGGCATTCATCCTTTCGCATAAAGGAGTGTTCTCGTTCGAGTTCATGGAATTCATGTCGCGAAACATGAAGGCGCTGGAGACGAAACTGGGCATAAAGCACGAGCAGGCGTTCTTGAACTATTGCGCGGTTGTCTGCGCGTCTCGGACCACAAGTCTGCGCATTGTCAACGCGTCGAAGTTTGCGCCCTGGAATAGCGAGAGTGAATTGGTCGAGACCCCGGAAGGGTTTCGTTACAAAGATTTTGCGGGGGATCCTGTCATCGCTCTTCATTTCGGCGGTATGAATTGGGGCAAGGGCCCCAACAAGTCGTTATTGAAACGATTTAGCTCTCACAT
The DNA here is from genome assembly GCA_043746145.1 of Hyphomicrobiales bacterium. Lineage (GTDB taxonomy): Bacteria > Pseudomonadota > Alphaproteobacteria > Rhizobiales > Beijerinckiaceae > Roseiarcus. Next base: position 5,232 of record JAYTRP010000463.1, read on the forward strand.
CGTATAGATCTTTTCCAACCCTTTTTGAGGTGGCTGGCATGACGCCGTCAAAGTTCCGTTTTCCAGACTTCGTTTGCGTCGGGGCTCAAAAAGCAGGCACCACTTGGTTGCACTTCATACTCGCCAGGCATCCCGACATATGGGAACCGCAGGTGAAGGAGCTTCAATATTTCAATCAAGTGCACATCCCGTCGCATCGCTCTTGGATCCCGCGGCACCGCGATGAACATGCACGGCGATCGCTGCTGGCGCTCGCGCTTAGATGGCAGAACAAGGAGAAGATCGACTGGCGCAGCGTCGAGGAACTCACGCTTATCGCCAAAGCCGAGGTCTCCGACGAATGGTACGGCGCTATCTTCGCTTATGCGGGAGAGACCCAGGCCGCGGGCGAATTCACCCCGGAATATGCGCTACTGCCGGATGCGGGCATCCACCATTTGTTCAATCTCAACCCCGCGGTCCGGATCATCTTTCTTGCCCGTGATCCGATCGATCGCGCATGGTCGCACATGCGCATGCTGCTAAAGAGCCACCCCGGCAAATTGGCCGAGGCGGAACTCGTGGCAATGGCAAAATTGCCTGACGTACTTGGACGCAGTCGATACCCCGAGACCTTGATGCGCTGGTCGAGCGTGGTTCCGGAAAACCAGTTGCTTGTGCTGAACTACGATGAAATAGGCTCAAACCCGGCAAGCGTATTGTCCAAAGTGTGCGGATTTCTCCGCGTGAGGGATACCGCCGTGCCAGCGAGCCTGCTGGCGCAGCGCATTCACGAGGGTGAGGAATTGGCGCTCCCGGCGCTGGTCTACGATGCTTTGAAACGTGAACTAGCCCCGGTCTACAGGAACCCGGGTCCGAAACTCGCCGCTGCTTTTGCGCCATGGACGGCGCGCCATTTCGGATGATTTAATGTGCAAGCCAATTTTGCGTCTCGCGCTCGCCATTTGGGGAATGATCGCGGTTTTTAGCGGGGCCGCGCATGCGATTGAGCCACAATGTGCGGACATCAAGGCAATCAATCTGCCATCAGTCTTCTTTCGGCATGTTGCGTCGGACTCTGGGTCATCCGCTTCCTGGGCGTATGAAACACCAGAAGGAAAGAAGGTTACCGATGCGCAACTCTTGGCGGTCCGCAAGCAAGGTTTCAACGCCGTTCGGGTAATCATCAATGCGGCGCCGCTGCTCGCCGGCAAGGACAATGAAAACTCTCTAAAAGCGATTGAGGAATTCTCGGCGACGGCGAGCAGAGACGGACTTTGTGCGATCTATAGTTTGGCTCTGCCGACCTGGAACGCAAAATTCACGGACGACGCTGTCCTTAGGGATAAAGCGACGCTTGAGCTTTACGCGGGCGCGCTCGCGGCTCTGGCGCAAGCGGCGACAAAGTCAGGGGGGCGATCTGCGCTGATTGAAACAGAGAATGAGCCCGCCGGTCATTGCAACGACGCGGGAGGCGAATGGCCGGAGGCGCAAGTCGCCTTGTATCAACGCGTGAGGGACGCCGCGCGGGACGCGACGATCATCGTGTCGGGAGCCTGCTGGTCGTCGGTAGACGGCCTGCTCAAGCTGGATGTCTCACCCTATCGCGGGGATGCCCACGTTTTGTTCGCGGTTCATTTCTACGAACCGCATGCCTTTGCGGAACAGGGCGTTCACAAACAATGCCCCTTCCCTGAGTTGCGCAACGTGCAATATCCCGCCGGCCCCGATTGCGTGACGCGCGCGGAGCCGTCGACCCTCGCAGCGGTCGGGGCAGCCGCGGGGGATGCGAAATGCGTTCAGTCCGCGAAATTCGTAGTTGAAAACTATTGCCGCTCGGAAGGGTCGCGGGCGTTCCTCAAGGCCCGGATTGGGCGCGTGGCGGATTGGGCGTCAGCGCATCAAATCGCACTGCGTCGGATTTTCTTTGGCGAGTTTGGGGTGGTCCGGCGAGCGCCCGATGGCGCCGGCGGCGAGGAGGGCGATCGCGTGCGCTGGATCGCCGATATGCACGCGCTACTGACGCAGCGCCAGTTTGGCTGGGCGCTGTGGGGATTGGACGCCGGTTTCGCGGTGCAGTGCGAAGGCGCCAGTCTGGAATCCGGGGTTTGCAGCGACGTGCTGCAGGCGGTCGGACTCCAGGATAAGTAAGCCGCAAAACGCTGCGGGAAAACTGCCGTCATCGTCGGCTCAAGGAGCGTAGCGGGCCTGATAAGTCTTGATCAGGTCAGCTTCCTTCATAAAGTTCGGGTTTTCGAGCAACACGGATTTAAAATCAGGATATGCCGTCGGACGGCAAAAGGTCGTAAAACAATCGATCATGCCTGTGTCGACCCAGTTCACAATTTCTTGGACGAGCGTCTTGCCGCCCGCCGCCTTGACTATTTGCTCAACGAGCGCCGCGGAGACATTTGCGCCGCGACCGTGATCGGCATTTGTGTCAGCAAGCTTAGTGGCGGCCAAGTTTGAATGATGCAGGAATGCGACGCCTTCGGCTGACAGCTTGTCGATGAGTTGCACGACGTAACTTTCCATGACTTGTGCTTCCACGTGAACCAGCGAATCGAAAGAGAAAGCTAGATCAACCGTCCCGTCGGGGACGACGGCAATCGAAAGCCCGTCATTGACGTGGAATTTGGCATGTTCGACCCCGGCGAAGCGCTGCTCGCAAGCGCGCACGCAGCCTTCGTTGAGATCAATGCCCACATAAGATCGGCATTGTTTGAGCAAATATTGTGTCCAACGACCATAGCCGGGCGCGATCTCGAGGATAGTCGGAGCGGGCAGAAACCTGTGCAAACGAGGGTACAAAGAACCGAACCATTGGGACTCGCTCCCGCCCCATTTCTCGCTCCATGACTCTCCGGCGTCCGTTGTCATCAAGGCGGATCGGTTCCAACCTCGGTTCCACTCTACGGTCGGCATGGGGTTTAGCTCCAAAATTGGTAGCTCGACGTCAGCACAGCACCTGCAACGAAGCGAACCTGTTACAAATAATAAAGCTCGACGCGATGCAGAGCGCCGCGCCTCGTGCGACGGTCGAGGTTCATCTCCAAACCTCGTTCCAGCCGGTATCAGGGCCCGAAATGGGGGCCGCTTGAATTTTGCCGTCCAGGAACGCGGCGAACGAGCGCATCAGCGAAGGCTGATGAAATCTGTCAACAATTTGCGGCGCAAGCAGGTCCGCGCGAACAATCATGCAGGCGGCGCCTCGATAAACCGCCGCTTGATGCAACGCCGGCGCCCAGGATCCCTGTCCAATCAGCAACCAGCGCGTCGCGGGCTCTGAGACGACCGCTGCAAAAAACGATTCATCGTAAAGGGCGTCATCGCCGACGCAAATCCTGTGTGGTTCAAGCTCCCGACTCGCGCAGAGGACCGCCAACATTTCCGCGGCCGCCGCGTCCCACTCCGAGGGCGTCGCACGAATGACGATTGCGACCCTTGCGGTATCCAACGTCGCCACCGCGTCGAATGGCGAATATCGCAGTAGCGACGATGGCGTTGAGACTTGCGCGACGGCCGAAACTTTGGCGACGCTGGCGTCGCGCAGAGCCGGATCGTAGCGCGACAATCCACTTGTTGGATCGAGGCGCCAGAATTGTTTCGCCTTTACGTTGGCCAATTCGATGGCTCGGGCGTCCTTGCAAACCAGCAGAGCCTCGATGCAGGCAAACTGACCGGTTTCGGCGCACAGGCTCGCCCAATCCTCCGGCGAGGCCTGCACGAAATCCACATCGGTATACAGCCGGTTGGCTTGCGGTTGCACGTCCCCGGAAAAGAACACGATCGTTTTGGCGACCTGCGCCATCAATTCCGTCGCCTGGGCGATCTGTTCGTCTACGAAGGTCGCGCGCAGCCAAAAAGGTCGCGTGGTCACCACCACGTTTCGCGTTGCTTTTTGCTTCATCCAATCGCGCAACTCGGCAAAGCCACGCTCCTGAGCCCGGGCAGCGGCGCGCGCACTGTTGCGCCCCGCGTCAGCGAGATCAGCGAATGTAATTTCGCTGGTGGATAACGCGACGAGGCTTTCGCAAAGATCGGCGACGCTTGCTTCCGCCTGCAAAGCGTTGAAGGCGCGAAAACCGTCAAAGGCGTTGGCTGTCGCCACCACCGGCACGCCCCAGGCCATCGCCTCGGCGACCTTGATCTTGATGCCTGTGGAGAACTCCAGCGGCGCTACAATTGCGTCAATCGCGCCGTAGAAATCGGCAATATTGGCGACGCGGCCCAGCTTCTTCACAAAGGGAAATTCGGCGCGAATTTGCGAGCACACGTTACCCGCGATCACAACCTCAACCGGCAAATCATAGAGACGCACATAGCGCTCGAACCGGACCAGGAACCGGTTCAGGTTCACTGAATTCACTGAGTTCTGCGCGCCGATAAAGCCCACTCGCAAGGGTCGTTCGTGATCAAATTCCGCAGGGAGCTGCGGGCGACCGCCCGGCTTGGCGAACGAGTCCCAATAAGGAAGGCTCACGACAAAACTTTTCGAACGCTTCCGGATCTGCGCGGCCTCGGAATCCTTGATCGCGATAACCGCGTCCGCGCGATCGAACGCGACCGACTCCTGCAACTCGTTTGTGTAGAAAAATTCGGGCCCAATGCCGAATTTGGCGAACATTTCCCGTCTGCCGGTGAAAAGATCGTGCGTGTCGAGAATTTTCCCGCAGTTTCGCGGCGCAAAATCGAACGCGCGCGAAAAGAAGGCGTAGTTCACAAACATGAAGTCGAATGATTTGCGAGCGCTCAACCACTGCACATGCCGCTCGAGGTTTTCATCCCACCATTCGTCGATCATATGGTGGCATTCTCTCGCATTTTGGTGCAGCGGCCGGCTATTGGGAATGACCGAGAAATATTCAAACATCTGGTTGAGTTCGCGATAATAGTTGGGAATTGATTTTTCCCAGTCGGCGTCGAAGGGATAAAGCAGGAATGAAATGTCGTAGCCCATTGACCGTAAGAATTCGGTCGTTTGATGGACACGGTTCCTGTTGCCGTAGTCGCGAGGGATAGGCGGAGTCGACGAGATGACGAGCGCTGATCGACGCAATCGACCCGTCATCGTGATTCGTCGCTGGGGATGAAGGCGCGGAAATCGCGGCCGTCAGTTCCCATTAACATGATCAGCGAAGCGAGCGCTTCCAACTGACTATGGAAATGCACGGGATCGTCAGTGTCCTCGAACATCCCCGCCACGCCGCGTTTCGGGCGCATGTGAGCTTGTTGATAATCCAGTATCAACTTCATATTCTCGTCGAAGGAGCGCGGCGCTCCGCCCTGTTTGGCGAAAATATCCGAAACAGTTTGCCAGAACATACGCCGTCGCATCCAGTCGTGACTGAGCCGGTCGGCGTGTACGATATGGCGCATCTCGGCCTTGGGACTGTAGACGATCTCATAGCCTTCCTGTCGCAGCGAATTGGTTACCTGCAATTCCTCATTCGATAGAAGCAGTTTACCCGCGCGACCGAGACGCTCATCGAACATCGCTGTTTTCAAAAGCGGCTCGCGCAGGAAGGCGATGTTCGTTCCTGCAAGCCATTCCTCTGGCGGCATCGCGTATTCCAGCTTGCCGCGGTCGACGATCGTCAGGAATCCCTCATGCCACTTGTGCAGCCAAGGGGGCCGGGCCGCGGGCCAAATCGGCCGAACAGGGCCGCCGACCACCGCAGCCCTCAAATGGCGTCCGAAAGTCCCGAGAATTTCCGTAGCCCATTCCGGCGCGGCGCGCGCGTCATCATCAATGAAGGCGACGACCCGACCCCGCGCGGCATTGACCCCGAGATTTCTCGCGCGTGACAGACCAGGCGTCGTCTCGAAAATAACCTTGTGTTCACAATCGATTATGAGCGAGTCGACAAATTCGCTCTGCGCTGCGAGATCCGTTGAATTATCGATGATCAGGAGCTCGAACTCGCTCCGATCCAGGAATTGGCCTTCGATTGAAGCAATCGCGCCATAGAGGACATCGTAGCGGTTGTGCGTGCAAATCACGATCGAAAGATCGGGCGACATGAGCGACTCCGGATCTCTTATTTAAATGAAACGATAGCGCCGTAGAAACCAACCGCCAATAGGCGCTCGTCGCTCCCCTCTCCAAGGTCGCCGGGGCGAACAGACGGAATATTGTGAAGCCAGACGTCGAGTTGCGACGCATGGCTTTCGGGAACATCGAATGTGATTACGACGACGCCTTGCTTGGGCGATGTAATTATTGCGGCGCGTTCGACGTCGTTGGCGATCAGTCGAAGGCGGTCGATGGGCACTTGCGGGTGACAAAATATCAGCAACGCGCACTGTGCAGGACCACTCGGCGCGACGGGCAGGACGATCTGAATTGGTCCATCGTTTCCCAGCCAGCAATACTTGCGACCCTGCTCGTTGACTTCAATATGATAGGCGCGGGAGTAGAGTATGCCGGGATCGTCGCAAGCAAGCTGAACCACGTCCCCCTTGGTCCTTGCAGGCTTCCGCTCCGCTTGCGGCGAAAGTCGCGCAACTTGCCGCTCCAATATTGTGATTCTAGTTTCGAGCAGTTCGAGGTGCTTCTGAAAATCAGCCAAGATAAAACGCGCCCCATCGACGCCTATCTGAATATAGGCCGCCGAAACCTGGGCAGACCTAGCCGACCGCAATCCGGGCTGCAACGAGTTTCCCCCGACACGACGTCGCCAAAGAAAATGGCGTATTGAGATTATCGCTTAAACCTGCTTTTGCGAGGTCGCCGCCGATGATCGGAATTCGATGACTGCGCGCCTTCTTCCCGCTACCCCCGCATCTATCGCGGAAGCCGCCGCTGTGCTGAGGTCGGGCGGGCTTGTCGGCATGCCAACAGAGACGGTCTACGGACTGGCGGGTCTCGCCACTTCCGACGCTGCGGTCGCTGCTATCTACGCAGCCAAGGGGCGCCCCGCGTTCAATCCCCTGATCGCGCATTTTGCGAGCGCCGCGGAGGCCGCGCGAGAGGGCCGGTTCGACTCCCGCGCCTGGCGACTGGCGCGGGCGTTCTGGCCCGGGCCGCTGACAATCGTCGCCCCCATCATCGAGGGAACCCGCATCGGCCTGCTCGCGCGAGCGGGACTGGCGACGTTGGCCCTGCGTGTTCCCTCGCACGAAGTTGCGCGCGCCTTGATCGAAGCGACCGGCGCGCCCCTGGCCGCGCCTTCCGCCAATCGCTCGGGACGCATCAGCCCTACGCGGGCGGAACACGTGATGAGCGATCTCGAAGGGCGCATCGCCATCGTGCTTGACGCAGGCCCCTGTGCTCGCGGCCTCGAATCGACCATCGTCGCCTGTCTCGGCGGCCCGGCTCGCCTGCTCCGGCCGGGCGCTATCCCCAGCGAAGATCTAGAGCGCGCCCTGGGCGAAAAGCTGGCTGCTTCGACCTCAGGCGAGCCAGCGATCGCGCCGGGCGCGCTGGCCTCCCATTACGCTCCTCGCGCGAACATGCGTCTGGACGCGAGGGAAGTCAGCGACGGCGAGGCGGCGCTCGACTTTGGCGGAGCGCTTGGGAAAACGGCGACAGGCCTCCGGCTCGATCTTTCGCCGAAAGGCGATCTCATGGAAGCGGCGGCCAATCTGTTCGCCTATCTGCGCGAGCTCGACGCGACGGGGGCGCAAACAATCGCGGCGGCTAAAATACCTGAGCTAGGCCTCGGAGTCGCAATCAACGACCGTTTACGCCGCGCAGCCGCGCCCCGGTAAGATCAGCGTAGCTCGCGCTCGTATCGAGCGGTGCGCTCGCGCATGGTGACGAGTTCCTCGGCTGCGGTCGGGTGGACCGCCATCGTGGAGTCGAGTTGCGCCTTTGTCGCTCCCATCTTGAGCGCGATGGCGAGCAACTGGATCATTTCGCCCGCCTCATTGCCCAGAATATGCCCCCCGACGACGCGATCAGTCGACGCGTCGACGATCAGCTTCATGATCGTGCGCTCCGCGCTGCCCGTCAGTGTCGCCTTCATGGGTCGAAAGCTCGTCTTGTAGATATCGACGGTCTGGAACATTTCGCGCGCGACGGCCTCGCTCAGGCCTACCGAGCCAATCTCCGGCGTTGTGAAGACCGCGCTGGCGACGTGATCGTACTCGACCAGCGCGCTGCCCTTGCCAAACAGGCGATCGGCGAGAAGATGTCCTTCGCGGATTGCCACCGGGGTCAGATTTATCCGGTTGGTCACGTCGCCCACCGCGTGGATCGACGGCAAATTGGTGGTGGAGCGCTCGTCGACAATCACCGCGTCGAAATCATCGAGCCCAACGCCCGCTCGGTCCAGCCCCAATCCCCCGGTATTGGGGCGCCGACCCGTCGCAATCAGCACCTGATCGGCTTCTAACTTCGACCCGTCGGAGAGTGTCAGATGCAGCGTATCGCCCTGCTTTTCTATCCGCGTCGGCAGCCGCTGAAATCGGAATTGCACGCCGGCGCGAACCATCTCCTCGCGCAGTCCGCGACGCATATCGTCGTCAAATCCGCGCAGAATGTTATCCGCGCGCATCATCTCGATGACCTCGGAGCCGAGGCGACGAAACAGGCTTGCAAACTCGACCGCGATGTAGCCGCCGCCGACGACGACGAGACGGCGGGGGAACGTCTTCAGATCGAAGATTTCGTTGGAGCTGATCGTATGCTCCAGCCCTGTGATTACGGGCACAAGTTCGGGCCGCGCTCCGGTCGCGATCAGGATATGCTTTGCGTTGAGGCGGCGCCCGCTGGCGAGTTCGATCTCATTTGGACCAAGGACGACAGCCCGCTCTTCCACGATCTCGACGCCTGCCTTGCCCAGGTTGGCGGCATAGATCTGAGAAAGTCGCGTGATCTCCTTCTCCTTGGCTGCAACCAGTTTGGGCCAGTCGAAACTGACCTCCCCAACGGTCCAGCCAAACGCGCGCGCGTCCTCGAAAGCGTCGTGAAAGCGGCTCGCAAACACCAGCAGTTTCTTGGGTACGCAGCCCCTGATAACGCAGGTCCCGCCGATGCGGAACTCCTCCGCCACCACGACCCTTGCGCCGTATCCGGCGGCGATCCGGGCCGCGCGCACGCCGCCCGAGCCCGCCCCGACGACAAACAGATCGACGTCCTGGCTCATGACGCGTTCCTCATGGCGCATTCCTCAGATCAGAACTCCAAACCCTTTTTCTTCAAGTCGGCCTTGACGCGGTCGAACATATCAAGGGCGAGCTTCTGGCGCCACACGCCGCCGGAAACGCCAAGCTCCTCCAGGATAGGCGCCTGCGAGGCGACATATTTGTGACCCGCGGTGCTCTCAAAGAAGGTCTGGGTGTCTTTGAGTTCCTGCTCGTTCATTTTGGTGGCCAGCACGTGGGCCACGTCGGTAAGCACGCTGTCTTCCGTCTTGGCGAAATCGGGCAGCGCGTTCTTGATCACTTCGCGAATTTGATCGCGCATTTCTGGGTGAACCCGAATGAGGTTCTGTTCCATCTGTCCGAGCATGGTGGGCACGACGGTGTCGAGCGATCCCTTCAGGCCGACGTAGCCGAGAACAGCCTTGGCAAGCTCCAGCGTAGCCGGGGTGACATCGTCCGCGAGTGCGATTGGCGCCGTCAATGCGAGTGCTACGACTGCAGCGATCCCCAATCCGCGCACGTTGCAAACCTTCATGATCTTTCCTCCAGATGAGACATGATCTTGCCTCCTAATAATAAACGTTAGCCCCGTTTCGTCGTCGTCTCGACGCCGTCGGGCCCAGCAATGATGGCGAGGCTCGCAAGTCCAAGGAAGAGCCCATGCTCCATGATTCCGGGCAGCGCGCCGAGACGAGCGGCGAGCCGTTCGGGATCGGGCAGCGCTCCAAACGCGCAGTCGAATATCAAATGGCCCCCGTCTGTGACGAACGGCTTGGCTTCGCGCCGTCTCAGATCAATCGTTCCCATCAATCCCTGCGCCGCGCAATCGCGTTCAAGACGCCGGCGCGTCGAAGCGAGCCCGAAAGGGGCGACCTCGATGGGAAGAGGAAATGCGCCGAGCCGCTCGACCTTCTTGGAGGCGTCCACGATCACCAGCATGCGCTTCGAGGACGCGGCGACGATCTTCTCACGCAACAGAGCGCCGCCGCCGCCTTTGATCAGCCGGAGTTCGCCGTCGATCTCATCGGCGCCGTCTACGGTGAGGTCGAGTTCGGGGCAATCGTCGAGCGTCGTCAATTTTATGCCGAGCGCCTCGGCCTGTCGCCGGGTCGCCTCTGAGGTGGGAACGCCGATCACATCAAGCCCGTTCGCCACGGCGGCGCCCAGCAGATCGACGAAGAAACTTGCCGTCGAACCCGTGCCAAGGCCAAGCCGCATGCCGGGCTCGATGTGCGCTATCGCGCTCTCAGCCGCCTTCCGCTTGTCGTCGTTCGACGCCAAAGCCGCCTCCGTTTAATTGCGGTTCGACCTAGCGGTTCAGGCGGGGAAACGCAATGAGCGCACTAGCTTTTGGGCGGCACGCCCGCGCAGGTATGGTCCTGGATATCCTCGGCGTGACCGCCCTCAGTGAGTTCCGCGTGATCCGCCAGCAGGATAAAGCTCGGCTTGCCATCGAAGTCGGCGGGAACGGCGGCAAGAGTCCAAAGGCCCATCCGCTCCTTCGCGCCTGCAATTCCCTCACTCAATAGCCGAAACGGCGACACGCCGACCAGATCGTCGGAATCGATGCGCCGCGCCCAGTACTTGCGACCGTTCAGCGCAATCGTCATCGGCCGCCACTCGCTATCGATTGCGGGCTTGTAGACCTCAATAGCAGCGCCGACCTTGGGGTCGAGACAGTCGACATGCAGATGCAGCTGATCCTGACTGCGGGAGAATTCCGAATTCACCGTGATCGCAACATCATCGCGCGCGGTCCCTCGCCCGAGATGAGCGTCGAGATCGCGGCGCGCGCGCCAGGCAGCGGCGAAATAGTCGGCCGCATCGGGAGCGAGCACTTTGGGGTCCTCTATCCCCGTCACGCGTGCCGTCGGAATCGCCAGCATTTGCGCGACGCCATTGAGATCTTTGAGGAACGCCATTCCCCCTGCGCCCTCGCCTGCCAATTCGACTTCATCGCACGGCTTTGGCGGATGCTGCCCGGCTTCGGCGTGAGGCGCGCATTGTTCGTGGACGATCCTCCAGAGGACAAGGCGATCGGCAAAAGCGGGCGTGGCAAGGAAATAGGCTCCGACGAGCACGCAAGCCAGCAAGAACGGCACTACGCCATAGCGGAAAACAGGGCTGGCTGGCATCATGGTCTCCAGAGCCACAGCCTTATCACAACCAAGCCGCGACGTGAAAACGCGCTATACGTGGATCGAGCGTTTCGCCACCCCCATGGCTGCTTCCTTAACCGCCTCCGAGAGAGTCGGATGCGCGTGACAGGTGCGCGCGAGATCTTCGGCCGAACCGCCAAACTCCATCAGCACCGCCGCCTCGTGGATCATCTCTCCCGCAGCGTGTCCGACGATGTGGACGCCGAGCACCCGGTCGGTTTTCGCGTCGGCGAGGAACTTCACGAACCCATCGGTATGGCGCATCGCGCGAGCGCGGCCGTTGGCGGTGAAGGGAAATTTGCCGACGTTATACGCGATCCCGGCCGCCTTCAGGTCCTCCTCCGACTTGCCGAGCACGGCGACTTCGGGGCTGGTGTAGACTACCCCTGGGATGACGTCGTAGTTCACGTGGCCCGCCTGTCCGACAAGTATTTCCGCAAGCGCGACGCCTTCGTCCTCGGCCTTATGCGCGAGCATGGGCCCGCGTACGACGTCGCCGATGGCGTAGATGCCGGGGACATTGGTTGCGAAATGAGCGTCGATCACGACCTGCCCGCGCTCGGTTACGACGCCGACCGCTTCAAGCCCAAGATTTTGCGTGTAAGGCCGGCGTCCGATCGCGACCAGGACGACGTCCGCATCGAGCGTGACGGCTGCGCCTCCGGCGGAGGGTTCAATCGTCGCCACGGCCCCGGCGTTATTCCTGACAACGCTCAACACCTTGTGGCCGAGATGAAACTTGATCCCCTGCTTTTCCAGTATGCGCTGAAACTGCTTGGCCACTTCGTTGTCCATGCCGACGAGAATGCGGTCGAGATATTCAACCACAGTCACTTGCGAACCGAGCCGCCGCCAGACCGAGCCGAGTTCCAGCCCGATAATGCCGCCACCGACGACAAGCAGCTTTTTGGGCACGGACGTGAGCGCGATCGCGCCCGTGGAGGAGACGACGACCTGCTCGTCAATCTCGACGCTCGGAAGTTTCGCGACATCGGAGCCGGTGGCGATGACGATGTGCTTGGCCTCGTAAGTCTTTTCGGAGCCATCAGCGGCCTTGACCACAACCTGGCCCGCCGCTGCGATGCGGCCCTCGCCCTGCAACCAGTCGACCTTGTTCTTCTTGAACAGGAAGGCGACGCCGTTGACGTTGGCGGCGACCGTATCGTCCTTGTGCTTCATCATGGTAGGGAGATCGAGCTTTGGCGCGTCGACCACGATGCCGAGCGGCGCCATGCCATGCGCGGCCTCCTCAAACATTTCGGAGGCGTAGAGCAGCGCCTTGGACGGGATGCAGCCCACATTGAGGCACGTCCCCCCGAGCTTTGGCCGCATCTCGACAACACCGACCTTCAGCCCGAGTTGCGCGGCGCGGATCGCGCAGACATAGCCGCCCGGACCGGCGCCGATGATGATGACGTCATAGGACATGAAGACAATCTTTCGAGGGTTTGATGCCCCAGCTTGGGAAGCGCAAAATCAAAAGCCGAAATTCCAGTCTCGGCCGCAACCCTCTCAGAGATCCAGCACGAGCCGCGCGGGATCCTCGAGCGCTTCTTTGACCCTGACCAGGAACGTGACGGCTTCCTTGCCGTCGACGACACGGTGGTCGTAACTCATCGCGAGATACATCATCGGGCGGATCTCGACTTTGCCGTTCACGGCCACCGGGCGCTCCTGGATCTTGTGCATGCCCAGGATGCCCGACTGCGGCGCGTTGAGAATCGGCGTCGACATCAGCGAACCGTAGATGCCGCCGTTGGTGATCGTGAAGGTGCCGCCCTGCATTTCCTCGATCTTGAGCTGGCTATCGCGTGCGCGCTTCCCGAAATCGGCGATCGCCTTTTCGATGCCCGCGATCGACAACCTGTCAGCGTCGCGCACAACGGGCACAACCAAGCCCTTATCGGTGCCGACGGCGATGCCGAGGTGATAGTAGTTCTTGAACACAAGATCGGCGCCGTCGATCTCGGCGTTGACGGAGGGAATGTCTTTAAGCGCCTGAACGCAGGCTTTCACGAAGAAGCCCATGAAGCCGAGCTTGGCGCCATGCTTCTTCTCGAAAGCCTCTTTGTATTTGGTCCGCATCGACATCACCTCGGACATGTCGACCTCGTTGAAGGTCGTCAGCATGGCCGCGGTGTTCTGCGCGTCCTTGAGGCGTCGCGCGATTGTCTGGCGCAGCTTGGTCAGGCGAACGCGCTCCTCGCGCGAAGCGTCGTCGAGCGGCGGGGGCGCACGAAGCGCGACAGGCGCCGCAGGGGGAAGCGCCACGGGCGCGGGCGCGGGCGCGGCGGGCGCGGGCGCCACGGGCGCGGGAGCGGCGGGCTTGGCGAGCGTGTCGATGACGTCGCCTTTGAGGACCTGACCCCGCTTGCCGCTGCCAGCGATCCCGCTGACGTCGATATCCGATTCCGTCGCCATTTTTGCGGCCGACGGCGAAGGCGGCATCGCGGTCATCGGCGCCGGGGCTTTGGCCGGCTCCATCTTCGCCGGCTCCGCTTTGACGGGCGCAGGCGCAGCATCCGGCTTGGCGGCAGGCTGGGTTTTGCTCCCGCCAGCGCCGAGCGAACCCAGCAAGGCGCCAATCAACACGGTCTCACCGGTTTGGGCCGCAATCTCGGACAACACGCCCGCTGACGGAGCGTTGATCTCCAGCGTCACCTTTTCGGTTTCAAGTTCAACCAAAGGCTCGTCGGCCTTCACAGTGTCTCCGCGCTGCTTGAACCATTTCCCAACGGTCGCTTCGGAAATGGACTCGCCCAGGGTGGGAACGCGGATCTCTGTGGACATTAAATATCGCGCCGCTGAATGGCGCCCTTCTCGTTCAGGGAGTTACAGAGGAAACCGGCGCCATCGGCTCGACCGGGGCGACCCGGATCGAAGGCATCGGATAGGTTTCAAACAAAAAGCCGCCCTTGGCGAGGATGATGGGATCTCTCGCCTGCCAGTCTTCCAACATGGCGCGTGAGGGCGCATTGGCGATCATCACGCCATAAGGACCAGCAGGATCGGCAACGACGCCCATCGCGATCACCAACCCAGCGTTAATATAGGGTAGCCAGTAATCCTGGTGCGCAAGGATGGCTTCGCGCTCCTCGCCCGACATATCGGCGAAGAACGTCGGGCGGGGAGGCGCCAGTTTGCAGAGGAAGTGCGCCATGACATGGGCCTATTCGGCAAAGCATTCGTCGAGGAACGCCTTGAGTTGTGCAAGGTGCTTCGACATTAACCCCGTCGCCGTGGCGGCGGAGGCGGGACGTCCGGCATAGCGGGCTCGCTTGGATTTGCCGCCGACCTGACCCAGCACCCATTCGAGGTTGGGCTCGACAAAGCTCCAAGGACCCATGTTCTTGGGCTCCTCCTGGCACCAGACAATCTCCGCCTTCTTGAAGCGGGACAGTTCCTTCACCAGGGCCTTGAGCGGGAACGGATAGAGTTGCTCGACGCGCAACAGATAGACATCGTCAATCCCGCGCTTCTCGCGATCGTCGTAAAGGTCGTAGTAGACCTTGCCGGAACAGAGCACGACGCGGCGGATTTTTTCGTCGCGCGCGAGCTTGATCTTCTCGCCCTTATGGGTTTCGGCATGATCCCACAGCAAGCGATGGAATGAGCTGCCGGCGGAGAAGGCGGACAGCGCCGAAACCGCGCGTTTGTTGCGCAGCATCGACTTTGGCGTCATCACGATCAGCGGCTTGCGGAACGATCGCTTGAGCTGCCGGCGCAGCACGTGGAAGAGGTTCGCCGGCGTCGTGATGTTGACAACCTGCATGTTGTCTTCGCCGCACATCTGCAGATAGCGTTCGAGGCGGGCCGAGGAATGCTCGGGTCCCTGCCCTTCGTAGCCATGCGGCAGCAGGCAGACGAGCCCCGACATACGAAGCCACTTGCGTTCGCCAGCCGAGATGAACTGGTCGAACACGACCTGCGCGCCATTGGCGAAATCGCCAAACTGCGCCTCCCACATCACCAGCGCGTTCGGCTCGGCGAGCGAGTAGCCGTATTCGAACCCAAGCACCGCCTCTTCCGAGAGCATCGAGTTGATGACCTCGTAGCGCGCCTGTCCGTCGCGGATGTTGTTGAGCGGGAGGTAGCGCGCCTCTGTCTGCTGATCAATCAGCACCGAATGGCGCTGCGAGAAGGTCCCGCGCTCGGAGTCCTGTCCCGACAGGCGCACGGGGAAGCCTTCATCGAGCAGCGTGGCGAAGGCTAAAGCCTCGCCCATCGCCCAATCGATGCCATCGCCCGCATTCATCGCGGCCCGCCGGTTCTCCAGGAATCGCTGGATCGTCTTGTGGACGCTAAAGCCCGCAGGAGCCGTCGTGATACGCTCGGCGATCCATTTGAGCCGATCGGCGTCGAACGCCGTCTCGCCGCGACGATCGTCGTCGGAAACGTCAGCCGAAGCCTTTACGCCCGACCAGCGACCATCCAACCAATCGGCTTTGTTGGCGACATAGGCTTGGCCCGCCTGGAATTCCGCCTCGAGACGCTGGCGCCAATCGGCGCGCATCTTGTCGACTTCGCCCTGCGCAAGCACGCCTTCCTCGACGAGCTTCTTGGCGTAGATCTGCAGCGTCGTCGGATGCGCCCGAATGTTGCGGTACATCAGCGGCTGGGTGAACGCGGGCTCGTCGCCCTCGTTATGGCCAAAGCGTCGATAGCAGAACATGTCGATGACGACGGGCTTATGGAATTTCTGCCGGAACTCGGTTGCAATCTTGGCGCAGAACACCACTGCTTCCGGATCGTCGCCATTGACGTGGAAAATCGGCGCTTCAACCAGCTTGGCGACGTCGGAGGGATAAGGCGACGAGCGCGAATAGCGGGGATAGGTGGTAAAGCCGATTTGGTTGTTGACGATGAAGTGTAGCGACCCGCCGGTGCGATGGCCGCGCAAGCCAGAGAGGCCGAAACATTCGGCGACCACGCCCTGCCCGGCGAACGCCGCGTCGCCGTGGATCAGCAACGGTAGAACTTTGACGCGCTCGATATAATCGTCGAGTTGGTCCTGCTTGGCCCGCACTTTGCCCAGCACAACGGGATCGACAATCTCGAGATGCGAGGGATTGGCGGCGAGCGAGAGATGCACGCTATTGCCGTCGAACTCGCGGCCCGACGAGGCGCCGAGATGATATTTGACGTCGCCCGATCCATCGATCAAGTCAGGCGATGACGAGCCGCCTTTGAACTCGTGGAAGATCACGCGGTGCGGCTTGCCCATCACCTGGCTCAGCACGTTGAGGCGCCCACGATGCGCCATGCCGAGCGAGATTTCCTTTAACCCCAACTGCCCGCCGCGCTTGATGATCTGCTCTAGCGCGGGGATCATCGCTTCGGCGCCGTCGAGGCCGAAACGCTTGGCGCCGGGATATTTGATGTCGAAGAAATTCTCGAAGCCTTCGGCCTCGACCAACTTGCTGAGGATGGCGCGCTTGCCCTCCTTGGTGAACTGGATTTCCTTGTCCGGACCCTCAATGCGCTCCTGGATCCAGGCCTTTTCGGCCGGATCGGAAATATGCACGAACTCGAAGCCGATCGTGCCGCAATAGGTACGGCGCAGGATCGCGAGCATTTCACGGATGGTGGCGAATTCCAGCCCGAGCACGTTGTCGATGAAGATCTTGCGATCGTAGTCGGCCTCGTCGAACCCGTAATTGCCGGGATGCAGTTCCTCATGATCCTTGCGGGGCTCCAAGCCTAGCGGATCGAGGTTAGCTTGCAGATGACCACGCATGCGATAAGCGCGGACCATCATGAGCGCGCGCACGGAATCGCGCGTAGCGCGGTGGATCGACTCCTCGCTCGGCGTCTCGGTCGCGGTTTCCGCGGCCTTCGCCTTAAGCTTGGCGGCAACCGCCTTCTCCGTCGCCGGCCAGTCGCCGTCGAGCGCGTTGATCAGATCGCCCTTGGGCGTGGGTGGCCAGTTCGGACGCTCCCAGGACGGGCCGGATGCGGTCTTCGCCACGCTCGCGGGATCGTCTCCGAGCGCTTCAAAGAACTCGCGCCAACCCGGGCCGACGGAATTCGAGTCCTTCTCGTAACGGGCCTGCATGGCCTCGACATAGGTCGCGTTGGCTCCATCGAGGAACGCGCTCTGCAAGAAGGATTGATTGATGTCCTGGCGCGTCATAAGCGCTGGCCTCCTGTTAATTGCCGTTCAACACATCGACCAAGGTCTTGCCCAGTCGCGCCGGCGAAGGCGAGACTCGAACTCCCGCCGATTCCATGGCGGCGATCTTGTCCTCGGCGCCCCCCTTACCGCCCGAAATAATGGCGCCGGCATGGCCCATTCTACGGCCCGGAGGCGCCGTGCGGCCGGCGATGAAGCCGACGATGGGCTTGGAGCGACCCCGCTTCGCCTCGTCCTTAAGAAACTGCGAGGCGTCCTCTTCAGCCGAGCCGCCGATCTCACCAATCATGATCATCGATGTGGTGTTCGGATCGGCAAGAAACAACTCCAGCGCCTCGATGAAGTCCATGCCCTTGACGGGATCGCCGCCGATTCCAACCGCCGTCGTCTGGCCGAGACCTTCGCGCGTGGTCTGGTATACGGCTTCGTAGGTCAGCGTGCCCGATCGCGAAACGATCCCGACGCTGCCGCGCTTGAAAATATTGCCCGGCATGATTCCGATCTTGCACTCGCCGACGGTCATCACGCCGGGGCAATTGGGGCCGACCAGGATCGACTTCGAACCGATCAGCGAACGTTTGACGCGCACCATGTCGAGCACCGGAATGCCCTCGGTGATGCAGACAATCAGCGGCGTCTCCGCGTCGATCGCCTCGCAGATCGCATCCGCCGCACCGGGCGGTGGCACATAGATCACAGACGCGTCCGCGCCGGTCGCCTCGCGCGCCTCCGCGACGGTGTCGAACACAGGCAGGCCGAGATGCGTCGACCCGCCCTTGCCCGGGCTGGTGCCGCCGACCATCTTGGTGCCATAGGCGATCGCCTGCTCGGAATGGAACGTGCCATTCTTGCCGGTGAAGCCTTGGGTGATGACTTTGGTTGAGGCGTTTATGAGAACGGCCATGTCGGACTTTCGGGTGTTGACGTTTCAAGCGGCTCGAAAAGGATTTTCGCAACGCAGCGAGCCGTAGTTCTGATCATGGCTCAAATCTTCGCTGTAAAGGATATCTGCACCGAAGCGTTCCGCCGCCGCAATAATCTGGGAATCCCAATATTGGAGCTGATAGCGAAGTTGAATCAGGATGGCGCTTTCCACGATCTGCCGATCCACATCCACGCACGGAAATTCGAACAGACGCTCGACCCAAATGGCCGTCTCGTCAGCCGTCAGCGGGCGGCGCATTTTCTTTTGTTTCCGCACGTTGTTCACGAACTCGCCGATCACCTGCGTGGAGACTCCGATATCTTCATGTTCAACAATGTCGCGCGCACGACGAAATTTCGCCGGAGCTTCCTCGCGCCCAGTTGCCGCATAGATCCAGACGTTAGAGTCAAGGAACACTCTACCGCTCATGGGTTTCTTCACGGTCGAACTTCCAGTCCGGCGCCATCCGGCCCTCGGATTTATCCATCAGCTGAAGCAACTGCTTTCGCGCCTCGTCGCGCTTTTCATCTCGAGACGTGATCTCCGACAGAAAATCTCGCACCATTGCGTTCACCGTTGTTTTCTTTTGAGCAGCGACGACACGCGCCTTAACGAGAACCTCGTCATCAATTGCCAAAGTGATGTTCTTCATGATCATCTCCACAGCTTCACAGGATATGTGGAACGTGACCACTCTTCATGTCGAAATTTGGGTGTCGGTAGAGCCGAAAGTCCGGCTCTACCGAATGAACGAATTTTTTGCGGATTACTCTCGACCGTCACCGGTCATACGCCCTTCTTCACCGCATTCACGACCTTCTGCGCCGCGTCGTCCAGATCGTCCGCCGAAATCACGTTCAGCCCGGACTCGCGGATGATCTTCTTGCCTAGCTCGACGTTGGTGCCCTCCAACCGCACCACCAGCGGCACCTTCAGCCCGACTTCCTTCACCGCGGCGATCACGCCTTCGGCGATCACGTCGCAGCGCATAATGCCGCCAAAGATGTTGACGAGAATGCCCTTCACGTTGGGGTCGGCGGTGATGATCTTGAACGCCGCCGTCACCTTCTCCTTCGAGGCGCCGCCGCCGACGTCGAGGAAGTTGGCGGGGCTCTCGCCGTAGAGCTTGATGATGTCCATCGTCGCCATGGCGAGGCCGGCGCCATTCACCATGCAGCCGATCGTGCCGTCGAGCGTGACGTAGTTGAGGTCGTATTTGGAGGCCTCGATCTCCTTCGCGTCCTCCTCGGACTCATCGCGCAACGCGAGCATGTCGGGGTGGCGATACAGCGCGCTGTCGTCGAACGAGACTTTCGCGTCGAGCACCTTGAGCTGGCCTTGCGCGGTGACGACCAGCGGGTTGATTTCTAGCATCGCCATGTCCTTGGCGACGAAGGCCGCATAGAGCTTGGTCAGTAGCGACTCGCATTGCTTGGCGAGATCGCCCTTCAACCCAAGCGCCTGCGCCGCGGCGCGGCCATGATGCGGCATGATCCCCGTCGCAGGGTCGACGGAGAAAGTGTGGATCTTCTCAGGCGTGTTATGCGCGACGTCCTCAATATTAACGCCGCCCTCGGTTGACAGCACGAACGCTATGCGTGCGGTCGTGCGATCGACCAATGCCGAGAGATAGAATTCCTTGTCGATCGAGGAGCCGTCCTCGATATAAAGCCGGTTGACCTGCTTGCCCGCAGGGCCGGTCTGGGCCGTCACCAGCGTCGCGCCCAGCATCTCCTGGGCAAACTGCTTCACCTCGGCGATCGATTTGGCGAGCCGTACGCCGCCCTTCTCGCCAGCGGATACTTCATTGAACTTGCCCTTGCCGCGACCGCCCGCGTGGATCTGCGACTTCACGACCCAGATCGGTCCGCCGAGTTCCCTTGCGGCAGCTTCGGCCTGATCCGGCGTGAACGCTTCGCGGCCAGCCGACACCGGCGCGGAGAACGCGCGCAAGACCGCCTTTGCCTGATATTCATGGATGTTCATGGGAGAGGCTCGCGGAAGGAGGAATGCGGGGCGCCGTCGCGGCGGCTCAAGCCAAAGCCGGATTGATTGTCTTGCAGGCTTCGATCAGGCCGGTGACCGAGGCGATCGATTTTGCGAACATCGCCTTCTCCGCCTCGTCGAGCGTGATTTCGACAATTCTCTCGACGCCGTTGGCGCCGATCACGACGGGCACGCCGATATAGGTGTCCTTCACGCCGTACTGGCCGTTGAGATAGGCGGCGCAGGGGAGCACGCGGCGCTGGTCCTTGAGAAAGGATTCCGCCATCGCGATCGCAGAGGCCGCGGGAGCGTAGAAAGCCGAACCGGTCTTGAGCAGGTTGACGATTTCACCGCCGCCCTTGCGCGTGCGCTCGACGATCGCGTCAATCTTGGCCTGGGTGGTCCAGCCCATCTTGATCAGATCGGGCAGCGGGATGCCCGCGACCGTGGAATAACGCACGGAAGGAACCATGTCGTCGCCATGGCCGCCCAGCACGAAGGCGGAGACGTCTTCAACCGACACGTTGAATTCCTCGGAGAGGAAGAAGCGGAAGCGCGCCGAGTCCAGCACACCGGCCATGCCAACGATACGTTTGTGCGGAATGCCGGACGTCTTCTGCAGCGCCCACACCATCGCATCGAGCGGATTGGTGATGCAAATAACGAATGCGTTCGGGGCATGAGCCTTGATGCCGGCGCCGACTGCATCCATGACCTTGAGATTGATGCCGAGCAGATCGTCGCGGCTCATGCCGGGTTTGCGCGGCACGCCGGCGGTGACGATAATCACATCGGAGCCCGCAATATCGGCGTAGCTGCTGGTTCCGACCAATTTGGCGTTGAAACCCTCCACGGGTCCGGATTCGGCGAGATCTAGCGACTTGCCTTGCGGGACGCCGTCGATGATGTCGAACAGCACGACGTCGCCGAGTTCCTTGATCGCCACCAGGTGGGCCAGCGTTCCGCCGATCTGGCCCGCGCCGATCAACGCGATCTTTCTTCTCGCCATAATATCCGTCCTTAGTTCGGCCGCAGGGTTGCTTCGACCAAGTTTTACCGGGGTGCTATCGGCTGATCATGCATCGGGATCAAGCCGAACTTTTGATGGAGCAGGCCATTTTGATCCGCTGCGTCTCCAAGCCAATTGAATTTCGAAAACGTTTTCATATCATTACACCACGTCAAAAAATGACTGAGCCTCCGAATGGTTCGAAAAGTTGAACTCGCAAGTTACATATTTTGTCATTTGTAACACTCGCTTTAGCACGATTTGTCGCTGCGACAGGGACAAAGGGCGTAACCGCGAATACCGTGGACGCCCATTATTTTGGTCGCGGGCTTGCATAGGCCGGGCTTGCATCGGCTATGAACAGGCGACGCGGACAAACTGGCCGATCTTTGCTGGAGCCGGCGGACACGGAGAGCGCTGGATATGAAATCTCGGACTTTCGATGTGGAGCGTGTTGGGGGCAAGATTTTCACGCGTGTCTGGTCGCCCGACGAACCCGCCCGCGCGGTTGTCCAAATCGTTCACGGCGTGGCCGAACACAGCGCGCGTTACGCCCGTTTGGCGGAGGCGCTGACTGCGTCGGGTTATCTCGTCGTCGCGCATGACCATCGCGGCCACGGTCCCTCTTGCCCGCCTGGGGATCTCGGCTTTCTCGCCGAGAAGGACGGCTGGCGCGCCTGTCTCGACGATATAGAGGCCGTCGCGCGCCGTATCACGGTGGATCATCCGACATTGCCGCGCGTGTTCCTGGGCCATTCCATGGGCTCGATGCTTGGTCAGACTTACATCGCCGAACATGGCGCGGAGCTAGCTGGCGCGGTCCTATCCGGGTCGTCCGGCCCGCCGACGCCGATCCTTGCCGTGGGGCGAGGAATCTTCGCGGTGGAGAGTTGGCGATTGGGCAAGCGCGGCAAAAGCTCGCTCGTGCAGGAATTGCTGTTTGGGCTCCTCAACAGGCCCTTCAAACCCACGCGAACGCCCTATGACTGGCTGACGCGCGACGAGAAAGAGGTCGACCTCTATGTCGCCGATCCGCTTTGCGGTTTCCCGCTGACAAACCAACTCGCGGCCGATCTCGCCGGCGCGCTCGCCAATCTCGCTTCGCCAACTATCGCCGCTAAAATTCCAAAGACGCTGCCGATCTATATTTTCAGCGGCGCGCGCGATCCCGCCGGACTGAAGCTGTCCGGCTTGATCGACGTCTACCGCGCGGCTGGACTGAACGTGACCGCGAAAATGTATCCCGACGCCCGGCACGAGACGCTGAACGAGATAAATCGCGACGAGGTCACGGGCGACCTGATTGGATGGTTGAACGCGCAGCCGCTGGAGAAAGTATCGGTCCCACTCACTCGCTGATCCTTGCGAGACGGGCCAAAACTTGCATTTTTATCGCTTCTCTCCTATGCGATTTTCATCAATACTTGTCCATCCTCGCGTTGTTGCGGCATTGAGGAAGCGACGTTGAGGGAAATGTCTGAATCCGCGGCCGAGCCCTTGGGCGTGCTCCCCTCTCGCTTATTCGGACAGCGCCGCGAAATCGCGAAGCTCGCTTTGCGTGTCGCGAGCGCCTTCACAACCCTGGCCGTTTCGACTTGCGCCTGGAGCGACGAGCTATCGGCGGACCACGCCTATTTCCTCACACTGCAGGACGAGAACGCTTCGATCGCCACGTCTGGCCTGACCGATAGGTTTTATGTCAACGGACTGCGTTTCGCCTACACGAGCGGCGAAGGCGATGTGCCGATGTTCGTGCAAAAGTTGGGACACGAATTTCTCGGAGACGGCGTTCAGCGCATTTCCTTCGGCTTTGGCCAGCTAATCTTCAGTCCCGATCACAATCTAGCGCCGCCCCACAGCGACGAGCCCTACGCCGGCGTGTTGCTGGGGGATGTCTCGCTGTTGCAGGACCACGGGAATTCGCGCGGCATTTTCGATCTTCAGGCCGGCGTCGCTGGTCCCGCGGCGTTAGGCCGGCAAGTGCAGAATGGCTTTCACCGGCTGATCGGAGTCGGCCCCAACACGTGGTGCTGCAACCAAATTCACGATGAGCCGGTCGTCGAACTGACGGCGCAGCGAATTTGGCGATTGCCTGCCTTTGGCAGCGTGAATGGGATCGAGACCGATATCCTGCCCAACGTGACCGCCGGCGTCGGCAACCTGCGCGATTATGCGCTTGCGGGCGCTACATTCCGCATTGGCCAAGGCCTGAACTCGGATTTTGGCGTCGCCCTCATCCGTCCCGGAATGACCGGCGGCGACGCCTTTACGCCAGTAAGGCCGCTGAACTGGTATGTTTTCGGCGGCGTCGATGGCCAGTTCGTCGCCCACGACATGACCTTGGATGGCAACACGTTCGGCAGCAATGTCAGCGTTCCGCGCAACTGGTTGGTCGGCGACTTTGAGGGCGGAGCCGCTGTCATGTTCGCCAACTGGCGGGTCTCCTACAGTCAGGTGTTCGAGACCCACACCTTCCGCGGCGAGGCAGGCGGCCTGCACCAGTTCGGCTCTTTGGCGCTCAGCGGTCGTTTCTGACGCGCTGGCGCGGATCATCGAACCGGATGATCCGCGCCGGCGCGTGTCGCTGTTAGCCCAGCGCCTTTTCCAACACCCGGCGTAGACGCGCCGCAAAGGCTGGGGCGTCTTTGAGCGGCTCGCCTTCGGCCAGGCGCGCCTCGTCAAGCAGCAGCCATGCCGCGTCGTCCACGAGATCCCGATCTCGACCTTCCGTGAAGCGCTTGGCGAGCGCCGAAGTCAGCGGATGGGTCGCGTTGACCTCAAGCACCGGCTTGACGCGCTCGGAAACGCGCCCGTGCGCGGCCAGCATCTTTTCGAGTTGACGGTCAGGCCCAAACTCGGGCGCGACGAGGCAGGCAATGCTGTCGGTCAGGCGATCGGAAGCGCGGGCGTCGTCGATTTCGCTCTCGAGCGTCTGCTTGAAATGCGCAATCAGCGTGGCGACTTCGGCAGTAGCTTCCGCCGGCGCCGTCGAGCCTTCCGCCAACGGGATAGACTTGATGTCGGGCGCGCCCTGGCTGATCGACTTGAAGGGCTTGCCGTCAAAGCCTGCCGCGGTCGAAACCCAGAACGCGTCGACCGGCTCCGCCAGCAACAGGACCTCGACGCCACGGGCGCGAAAACCCTCGAGCTGCGGGCTGGTCGCCAGACGCTTGGCGTCGTCGCCGGTGAGATAGAAGATCGCGGTCTGGTTCTCCCGCAAATCCTTTACGTATTCCGCCAGCGAGCGATCGCCGTTGGGATGCTTGGTCGAGACGAAGCGCGCGAGCTTGAATAGCGCGTCACGGCGTTCGGGATCCTCGTACAGCCCTTCCTTGAGCACTCCGCCGAAATTCTCCCAAATCTTGGCGAATTTCTCTGGCTCGTTCTCGGCGACCTTGGTCAGCTCTTGCAGCACGCGATTGGTGACGCCTTTGCGGATCGCCGTGAACACCGCGCTTTCCTGAATCATCTCGCGCGAGACGTTGAGCGGCAGGTCGGCGCTGTCGACCACGAGACGGACGAAACGCATCCAGCTTGGGAGCAGATCGGCATCTTGTGTGATCAGGACGCGGCGAACATAGAGCTTGTTGCGGCCCTTGCGCGCGGGATCGAACAAGTCGAAAGGCCGCGAGCCGGGAATGAACGCCAGCACGGTATATTCGTGGCGACCCTCGGCCCGCCAATGAATCGTCAGCGCGGGCTCGTCATATTGACCAGCCAGGCCGCGGTAGAACTCCGTATATTCCTCTGGCGTGACGTCCGCCTTCGACTTTGCCCAGATCGCGGCGCCGTCGGTCAAGCGGCGGGGTTCGTCGCCCGGTTTTTCGACAATCTCGATCGGTACGGCGACGGCGCCCGAATGCTCGCGCACAATGCGCTCGATCCGCGACGCGTCGGCGTAGTCCTTAGACTCCTCATTCAACTTCAGCGTAACGCGCGTGCCGCGTGCGGGGGCCTCGTCGAGCGCAAGCGGCGCGATCGTGTAGGAGCCCTTGCCGTCAGACGTCCAGCGCCAAGCCTCGTCGCCACCCGCGCGGCGGGTTTCGACAGTCACCTCGTCCGCCACCATGAACGAGGAATAAAAGCCGATGCCGAACTGACCGATGAGGCTAGTCGCCTCATTCGACGCCTTATCGGCGCCCTCGGCCGCAAGCTTGTCGAGAAAAGCGCGCGTACCGGAGCGCGCAATCGTGCCAAGCGCCTCAACCAGATCCTCGCGGTTCATGCCGACGCCATTGTCGATCACCGAAAGTGTCTTGGCGTCAGGGTCGATCGCGAGCCGGATGACAAAAGGGCCGCCAGCGTCGACCAGTTCAGGCCGGGAGAGCGATTCGTAGCGGAGCTTCTCGCAAGCGTCCGCGGCGTTGGAGACGAGTTCACGAATGAAAATGTCACGCTCGGAATAGATGGAATGCACCATAAGATGCAGCAGCCGCGAGACGTCGGCTTCAAAACTTTGCGTCTTCGCGGCGGGGGCCGTCTGGTCCACCGTCGATTGTCCTTCGATCGTCAAAGCCATCCTCATCGCTAAAATTGAAACACGGCCCGAGCGCAAACGTAGGGCGTGCGCTCATATCGCGCGCGCCCGCACGAGTTTCAAGCCAACAATGAGATGCAAAATGGGCAAAAAAAGCGGATCGGCTGGGAGGGGGCCCGCCGATCCGCCGGCCTGCGTGGCAATGTCTAGGTTCGGCTAGCGTCCGGAGGGCTGGGGGGCAAAATCGCCGGACACTCGACCGATCCGCACCATCGCGGCTCATCGATTACGCTATACATCTGATAGGGCGGCCGATTGACATAACTATGGCGAAACAAAGGCAAATGTCACACCCACGTGACGTCTTATTCACATTTGCCAAAGCTGCTGCTTTTCAGCCACAGGCTTATTTGCTCCGGATTTTCTTGGCCGACTTCGGTTGTACGTGCACCGCATAGCGAAGGTTGGGCTGGCGCTTACGTATGGCTCTCACGGCGCGTAGCGCCGACTTGGCGCTGCTTTCTTCGGCCTTGCCTTCCCTTTCCGCGGAATATGCGGATACGGGAGCGCCGGCTTTGGCGTCGACGCCTTCATCGCCAGTCGACCGCGCCGCCAGCACAGGCCCGGTCCAGCCGGGCTTGGGTCCAATGAACACCGGAATAGGATCGAACCGCACGCGCTCGTCGGCGATTTCGCCAACCGGAGGCTCGGGCGCAGGCGGCGGGGGCGGCGCGCCGGCTACGG
>JAYTRP010000464.1:0-3936 GCA_043746145.1 Hyphomicrobiales bacterium
GTCGTTTTTTAGTTATGCGACATAACAATCAAAGCAGACGTTGGGGATGAAATGACCGAGGCCGAGCCAAGCTCAACAAGTTCGTCGCCGAGCTCACGCGGCCCGTTGAAGATCGAGCGCACCGGCGCCGTGCTCCTCATTGGCGTCGATCGCGCCGAAAAGCGCAATGCCCTCAACGACGAGACGATCGCGGCGCTCGACGCCTGCTTTTCAAACATTCCGAACGGCGTTCGAGCCGTCGTGCTGCATGGAATCGGCGCGAATTTTTCAGCCGGCCTAGACCTCAGCGAAATTGCCGAACGCAGCGTCCACGAGGGCGTGTTGCATTCGCGCTCCTGGCATTCCTGTTTCGAGAAGATTGAATTTGGCCCGGTTCCCGTCGTCGCGGCGCTGAAGGGCGCAGTCGTCGGCGGCGGGCTCGAACTTGCGGCGGCGGCGCATATCAGGGTCGCGGAAGCCTCGACCTTCTACGCCCTGCCCGAGGGACAGCGCGGCATCTTCGTCGGCGGCGGCGGTTCGGTGCGCGTGCCACGCCTGATCGGCGTCGCGCGCATGTCCGATATGATGCTGACAGGCCGGGTCTATAATGCTGAAGACGGCTACCGCGTCGGCTTCTCGCAATATCTGGTCGGCGAGGACGAGGGCTATGCCAAGGCGCTCGCGCTGGCGGAGGCGATCGCCAAAAATGCTGACCTGACCAATTTTGCCGTTGTCCAGGCGCTGCCACGGATCGCTGAAGCCGATCCGCGCACTGGCTACCTCATGGAATCGCTGATGGCCGCCGTCGCGCAGGGCAGCGACGAGGCGAAGACGCGGGTGCGAGACTTCCTGGAGAAGCGCGCGGCCAAGGTGGAAAAACCGCGCTAGGGCCAAATCGCTGCGCTCGCCAGGCGAACCACGATGAGTCTAAGCAGGCCGGCGCGAAGGTAGCGCTAACGAACAGGGGGAATGGATGCAAATCGGACCGCCGCCGCTTCCCTTGTTTGGAACGTTGACGCCGATCGTCGAGACGCGCCCCAACGGCGTCATCGTCGTGCGCACCGCCGAGCCGCTGCCATCGTCCGCCGACACCTGGATCGATCGGCTCGAACATTGGGCGACGACCGCGCCCGACCGACCCTTTCTCGCCGAGCGCGATGCATCGGGTGGTTGGCGCACGATCACCTACAGCGCAACCTACGACAAAGTCATGCGGATCGGCTCCTGGCTGCTCGCGAACGGCGCCAGCGTGGAAACGCCGCTGCTGATCCTGTCCGGCAACAGCATCGAGCACGGATTGCTGTCGCTAGCCGGCATGGCGGTCAACGCGCCGACTTGTCCGATCTCGACGGCCTATTCGCTGATCTCAAAAGACCTCGGCAAGCTCAAGGGGGCCATTGAACTGCTAACGCCGCGCCTCGCCTTCGCCAGCGACGCCAAAGTCTATTCGCGCGCGCTGGCCTATGCGAAATCGGTTGGCATGGATCTGATCGCTGGCGACGAGACCGCGCGTGAGGCAGGCGCAACGCCGTTCTCCACGCTGCTGGCGACACCGATCTCGCAGGCCGCACGCCAAGCCCGTGCGGCGATTGGCCCGGATTCGATCGGCAAGTTCTTGCTCACGTCAGGTTCGACCGGCCACCCCAAGGCGGTGATCAATCCGCAGCGCATGCTCTGCTCGAGCCACGTAATGCTGCGCGAGGCGCTACCCTTCTTCAAGGAGGAGCCTCCCGTGTTGGTGGAATGGCTGCCCTGGGCGCACACGTTCGGCTCCAACTCGAGCTTTGGTCTAATTCTCTATAACGGCGGCACATTTTACCTCGACGAAGGCCGCCCGACCCCGCAAGGCATCGCCACCACCATCGCCAATTTGCGCGAGATATCGCCGACCATCTTTTTCAACGTACCCAAGGCGTTCGAGGAACTGCTTCCCTACCTCCAATCCGATGCCGAATTGCGGCGGCATTTCTTCTCGCGGGTCAGGATGTTTTTCTACGCTGGCGCTGGCCTGTCGAAGCCGATCTTCGATGGTTACCGCGATCTCTCGATGCGCGAACTCGGCCACGCCATTCCCTTCACGACCTCGCTCGGCTCGACGGAAACCGGCCCAGGCGCGGTCGTCAACGTTCAAATCGCCAACCGGCCGGGCCTCGTCGGCCTCCCCCATCGCGGCGTCGAACTGAAACTCGTGCCCAACGGGGGCAAGCTCGAAGCGCGGTTACGCGGTCCCAACATCACGCCGGGTTATTGGCGCCGGCCCGACCTCGACGCTTCCGCCTTCGACGAGGAGGGCTTCTACAAAATCGGCGATGCGCTGCGATTCGCCGAGCCTGGTAATATCGAGGCCGGCTTTATGTTCGACGGCCGCGTGTCCGAAGATTTCAAGCTAGCGACCGGCACCTGGGTCAGCGTCGGCCCGCTACGGATCGCTTTCCTCGGCCATTTCGCGCCGATCGCGCAGGATGTTGTGATCGCCGGACAGGACCGGGACGAAGTCGGCGTGCTGGTCTTTCCCGACCCGCGCGAAGTCAAGACGATCGCGCCGGAGTTGGAATTCGCGCAGGCGCTCGGCGATGAGCGTGTCAAATCCGCATTCCGCGCGCGGCTCAGAACGATGGCGGAGGCGGCGACCGGCTCCTCCACCCGCATCACGAGAATGGCGCTGCTCTCCGAGGCCCCCTCGATCGACCGCGGCGAAGTCACCGACAAGGGCTCGCTCAACCAGCGGCTGCTGCTCGTCAACCGCCAACGCGATGTGGACGCGCTTTACGCGGACGAAACGGCGGCGCATGTGGTGAAGCTATAAATCTCGCCCGCTTTGCGGGACAAAATATTCAGACAGGGAGTGAGACCATGGACATCGAAGGCGCTGCGGCCATCGTCACCGGCGGTGGATCGGGGTTGGGTCGCGCGACGGCGGAGGCGCTGGCGGCCAAGGGCGCGAAAGTCGCCGTGCTCGATCTCAACAAGGACGCCGCCGACGCGGTCGCTGCGGCGATCGGGGGAATCGCGATCAAATGCGACGTATCCGACGGTCCGTCCGCCGAGGCGGCTGTCGCGCAAGCCGAAGCGGCGCATGGCCCGGCCCGCATTCTCGTCAATTGCGCGGGGATTGGCACGGCCAAACGCGTCGTCGGCAAGGAAGGGCCTCACCCGCTCGCTGATTTTGAGAAGGTGATCAAGGTCAACCTGATCGGCTCGTTCAACCTGATCCGGCTCGTCGCCGCGGCGCTGACCAAAGCTGCGCCGCTTGCGAATGGCGAGCGCGGCGTGCTGATCTCGACCGCGTCGGTCGCGGCTTACGAAGGCCAAATTGGCCAAGCCGCTTATTCCGCCTCGAAGGGCGGCATCGTCGCCATGACGCTGCCGATCGCGCGCGACCTCGCCCAGCACGGCATTCGCGTCAACGCGATCGCGCCGGGCATTTTCCTGACGCCCATGCTGCTCGGCCTGTCCCAGGAATTCCAGGACTCGCTGGGCCGTTCCGTGCCCAATCCCGCTCGGCTCGGCGATCCCAAGGAATATGCCGCGCTCGCGGTGCATATCGTCGAGAACGGCTATCTCAACGGCGAGACGATCCGCATCGACGGCGCGCTGCGCATGGCCCCGCGGTAAACGCGATGCTGGTCAACCGCCTCAATATCCGGATCGAGTGGGGAGACTGCGACGCTGCAGGCATCGTCTATTATCCTCGCTACTTCGCGATGTTCGACACAGCGACGCATCACCTGTTTGAAGCCGCGGGCTGGAAGAAAAGCGAGTTAATCCGCGAATTTGCGATCATCGGCTACCCCATGGTGGACACGCGGGCGAAATTTCTGATCGCCTCCACTTTCGGCGACGACATCGTGATCGAGAGCCGCGTAGTCGCGTTCCGCCGCTCCAGCTTCGACGTCGAGCACAAAGCTTATAAGCCTGGTCCCGACGGCGAAGCCCTGGCGATCGAAGCGGTCGACA
>JAYTRP010000465.1:0-3935 GCA_043746145.1 Hyphomicrobiales bacterium
GCGAGTCTCGCGGTCTTGTTTGTATTTGACCCCCACCGACGGTCCTTGAAACCGTCAAGGCGAGGAGATGTCACTATGGCGGCAGTCCAGGAGACGGTCGACCGCGTGCGCGCCATTGAAGTGGATGCGTACAAGTATGGGTTTTTTACCGAGATTGAATCGGACAAGGCGCCCAAAGGTCTAAACGAAGATACGGTTCGCTTTATCTCGGCCAAGAAAGGCGAGCCAGCGTGGCTGCTGGAATGGCGGCTCGACGCCTATCGGCGCTGGCTGACAATGGAGGCGCCGCATTGGGCGCGTGTAGAATATCCTCAGATCGACTTTCAGGACCTCTACTACTTCTCGGCCCCCAAGTCGTCGCCAGCTCCGAAGTCGCTGGACGAAGTCGATCCGGTGTTGTTGTGGACCTACGCGAAACTCGGGATTCCGCTGGTCGAGCAGGAAATTCTCGCCGGCGTCGAGCGACCCAGGGTCGCGGTCGACGCCGTGTTCGACTCGGTATCGGTGGCGACCACCTTCAAGGCGGAACTCGCCAAGGTGGGCGTGATCTTCTGCTCGTTTTCGGAGGCGGTGAAGAACCATCCCGAGCTCGTCAGGAAATACCTGGGCACAGTCGTTCCCGCGACCGATAACTTCTATGCAACGCTGAATTCCGCTGTCTTCTCCGATGGTTCGTTTGTCTATGTGCCGCCGGGCGTGCGCTGCCCGATGGAGCTGTCAACCTACTTTCGCATCAACGAGAAGAACACCGGCCAGTTCGAGCGCACGCTGATCATTGCCGATAAGGGATCGTACGTCAGCTACCTCGAAGGATGCACCGCGCCTAAGCGCGACGAGAACCAGTTGCATGCCGCAGTGGTGGAACTCGTCACGCACGACGACGCCGAGATCAAATACTCGACCGTGCAGAACTGGTACCCCGGCGATTCCGAGGGCAAGGGCGGCATCTACAATTTCGTCACCAAGCGTGGCGACTGCCGCGGCGCGCGCTCGAAAATCTCGTGGACGCAGGTAGAGACTGGCTCCGCGATCACTTGGAAATATCCGAGTTGCATCTTGCGCGGCGATTCGTCGCGCGGCGAATTCTACTCGATCGCGATTTCGAACGGCTGCCAGCAAGTCGACAGCGGCACCAAGATGATCCACCTCGGCAAGAACACGACGAGCAGGATCATCTCAAAGGGCATCGCGGCCGGGCGTTCGCAGAACACTTATCGCGGGCAGGTCTCTTCGCATCGACTCGCCACAGGCGCTCGCAATTTCACCAATTGTGACAGCCTGTTGATCGGCGACCAGTGCGGCGCGCACACGGTTCCCTACATAGAAGCCAAGAACGCTTCTACCGTGTTCGAGCACGAGGCGACTACGTCCAAGATCTCGGATGACCAGTTGTTCTACTGCTTGCAGCGCGGGCTCTCGGGCGAGGAGGCGACTGCGCTGATCGTCAATGGCTTCGTGCGCGATGTGCTGCAACAACTGCCGATGGAGTTCGCGGTGGAGGCGCAAAAGCTGATCGCAATTTCGCTCGAAGGGAGCGTCGGGTGAGCAGGCCGCGGCCCTCTGCGGATTGGTCTAATTACCCGCGTGAGTTCAGGGGATGAGCGAAACCTCTAGCGGTCCGCTTGTGAACATTGCCGACGTTGCTCTGCGCGACGGCGGCAATGGCGATCAGTTCGTCGCCAAGCTCGGTCGAATTGGTGCGGCGATCGGGGCGCAAAAGTTGGGATGCCAGTTGCATGTCGTCCCGGCCGACAAGAAAGCGTACCCGCGGCACAACCATCATGCCAACGAGGAAATGTTCTACATCGTCGCGGGCGCCGGGACCTACCGGCTCGGCGATCACAGCTATCCCATCCGGGCTGGCGATGTGATCGCTGCGCCCGCTGGCGACGTATCGACAGCGCACCAGATTATCAACACCGGGAATGGCGAGCTTCGGTATCTCGCCTTCTCGACGCGGCTCGACCCCGATGTCACGGAATATCCTGACTCTGGGAAATTCCCTGTCGCTTCGATGATACCGCCAAGCGGTGGCATGCTGTCGGCAAAGTTTGGATATCTCGGCCGTCGCGACAAAGGCGTCGACTATTTCGACGGTGAATCATAGAGATCGGAAGACGTCTTCATGTTGGAAGTTAAGAACCTCAGCGTATCGATCCACGGTCAGCCTATCCTCGACGGTCTCAACCTGAGCGTGAAGTCGGGAGAGGTTGCCGCGATCATGGGGCCGAACGGGTCTGGCAAGTCCACGCTGTCTTACGTCATCGCCGGCAAGCCCGACTATGAGGTCACCGGCGGCGAGGTGATCCTCGACGGCGAGAACTTGCTTGAACTCGACCCGAACGAGCGTGCGGTGAAGGGCGTATTTCTAGCCTTCCAGTACCCGGTTGAGATCCCCGGCGTCGCGACTATGACATTTCTCAAGGCCACGCTCAATGCGCAGCGTCGCGCTCGCGGCGAGGCGGACCTGACGACGCCCGACTTCATGCGCGCGGTTCGCGGCGCGACGGCGAAGCTCAAGGTCGAACAGGATATGCTGAAGCGCCCCGTCAACGTCGGGTTCTCCGGCGGTGAGAAGAAGCGCGTCGAAATTCTGCAGATGGCGCTGCTGGAACCCCGCATGTGCATACTCGATGAAACCGACTCCGGCCTGGACATCGACGCACTTCGCATCGTCTCGGAGGGTGTAAACGCGCTGCGGAGCGCGTCCCGCAGCTTCCTAATTATCACCCATTATCAGCGCCTGCTCGACTACATCAAACCCGACGTTGTCCACGTGATGTCGAAGGGCCGCATCGTGAAGTCGGGCGGGCCGGAACTCGCACTCGAACTCGAGCGCAATGGCTATCGCGACTACTCCGAGGCCGCGGCATGACGGCGCATCGTCTGATTGTAAAGACCGCAGCCGAGACGGCGCTCGCCCAACAGTTCGCCACGATTGCGGACTCGACCCGCGCCCAGGCGTTCACCCAGTTCGCCGCGGCTGGCCTGCCGACGCGACGCGACGAGGCTTGGCACTACACCGATCTTCGTGCGGCGATGAAAGTTGCGGCAATCCCTGCAGCGGCGCCGGATGCAGCGGCGATCGGGGCTGCTCGCGCGGTGCTCGGCGCACGGGAAAAGATGGGCGATGTTCGCTTGGTTTTCCTCGATGGCCGCTATGTCGAAGAATTGTCGGATAAACCTTCGGCTGGCTTCTCTGTCACAGCCGCCAGCGGCACGGCGCCCATCAGCGATTCCCTTGTCTCGCTAAATAGCGCCTTTGCGATGGGCGGCGTTCGGCTTGCATACGCTGCCGGCGCTGACGTCACGACCCTGGTGGAGATTGCCCACCTCGTCAGCGACGAGGGGCGTGCGGTCTATTCGCGGATCGAGCTTTCGCTCGGCGCCGGCGCACGGGCGCGGATCGTCGAAACATTTGGCGCACGCGCGGGCACGCAGCGCAACGCGCTTGCGCTGATTGATCTGAGCGAAGACGCGCGCTGCGACTGGACAAGCCTCGTCGAGGACCACGCTGAATTGCATCTGGAGAACCAGATCGCACGCCTTTCTCGCAACGCTGAATTCAACGGCTTCGCGCTGGTTTGCGGCTCGGCGTTGGCGCGTCGACAGCTTCGCTTCGCCCATGACGGTCACGGCGCGAAGATCAATCTCTCTGGCTTGTCGCTGATCGACGGACGCCGGCACGCGGACACGACGCTGGAAATCGAGCATGCGGCGCCGAACGGCCAAAGCCGGGAGTTTTTCCGCCACATCGTCGCCGACGAGGGGACGGGGGTCTATCAAGGCAAGGTCATCGTTAAACAATATGCGCAGAAGACCGATGGCGGCATGAAAAGCCAGGCGATCCTGCTCTCTCCGACGGCGGTGATGAACAATAAGCCCGAGCTTGAAATTTTCGCCGACGACGTAGTCTGCGGCCATGGCGCGACGGT
>JAYTRP010000466.1:0-3929 GCA_043746145.1 Hyphomicrobiales bacterium
AGTTGCGACGCAAAAAGTTGCAGACGTAGGGACCGCGGCGATAACAGGGCCGGCGGAGTTTAGCTTATCGACTTAGAAATTCGCGGCAATCTCCATAAAAGCCGCGAACTATCTCAAAATCGCCAAGCTGTTTTTATAACCAACGGCCTCTAGGAAGCGGGCGAACTGCTTAAGCAGGCAGTTCGCGATATGTGGAGCAACTAATGAAGAGAACGATCGCCGCTGCTACCGTTCTGGCTTTGACGACTATAGGCGTCGTCCCTGCGTTTGCTGCCGATTCGACCGTTGCGGGACTTTGGGAAGAGGCAGACAGCGACGGAAAAGTCGGCGCTTGGTTTTTGTTTGAGCAAAAAGACGATGTTTGGGTTGGCCGGCTCGTCAAAGGCTTCAAAAAGCCTGGCGAGAAGGTGATCAATTCTTGCGAGAAGTGCCCGGGCGAACGTAAAGGCGCTCACATGATGGGCCTTACGATCGTCTATGATATGAAGCGCGACGGTTTGCACTACGATAATGGCATGATCCTCGATCCGCGAGACGGCACGATGTATCATGCGATGATGGATCTGAGCCCCGACAGTAAGGAACTATCGGTTAGAGGTTACGTGTTTATGAAGGCGCTCGGTCAAACTCAGGTTTGGCGCCGTTTGCCTGACGACTCGTTGAAGACGGCGGATATTCCTAAGGAAATGCTTGCTGGCGCCGTAGACGCGAAGGCGGACACCAAACTGTCCAAGGTGTCCAAGCACGATCCGAAAGCGCCAAAGCACGACGCGAAAGTTGTCGCGACTCCGGAACCGGACGCCACACCGGAAGCTGAAACGAAGTAACTTGCTTAGCCCGCAAGCGCGCGGGCTGCCGCGCCGCCAGACCGGACGGCGCCTTCTATGGTGGCGGGCAGACCGGTTTTAGTCCAGTCGCCCGCAAGCGCAAGATTGCTCCAGCGCGTCGTCGTGGAGGGTCTCTTAGCGTCTTCGGCTGGGGTCGCTGCGAATGTCGCGCGCTTTTCTCGGACGATTTGCCAAGCCGGCATTGGCCCTTCAACATTGGCGACCTTTGCAACGTCGTTCCATATGCGGTTCGCAAGTTCCTCGCGCGGCGTCTCCAACAAACTATCGCCCGCGCTGATCGTCACGGATAGGCGATCGGGAAACGCAAACAGCCACTGTGCGAGACCATGCACAATGCCGATGATTGGCTCCAGCG
Source organism: Hyphomicrobiales bacterium (assembly GCA_043746145.1). GTDB lineage: Bacteria > Pseudomonadota > Alphaproteobacteria > Rhizobiales > Beijerinckiaceae > Roseiarcus. The sequence goes on from JAYTRP010000466.1 coordinate 1,204, forward strand.
TCGGGGGTGGGATAATCTTGTAGTGCGCGTTAACGATCGCGCGGAATTGCGTTGGCGCCGACAGGCCAGGCAGCAACGCGGTTGCGGCCTGGGGCGGGGTCGCGAGCACGACCGCATCTTGCACGGAAAGCTCGATGCGCTCTTCACCGAAGTCGAGTCCGCAGACCCGGTCACGTTCGAAATCGAAAGCCTTCAGACGCCGGCCAAAAATGATGTCCCCGCCTCGAGCTTTGACGTAGGCGACGGCCGGTGTGACCAGCGCGGCCGACAGGCCTTCGGTCGCGATTAAGGGATGGTATTGGCGACCTCCGGCTGCCAGTGTCTCGCGAATGACCTGTGCGGCTAGCGCGGCCGAGCCTTCAGGAGGGTCGATATTGAGCGCGGACATCAAAAAGGGCTCGAGCAACCGTTCGTAGAGCGTGCCCGAGCAACGAATCGTTTGCCCGATAGTAGCGCCGGGTCGCGCACGTAAAAGCTTGGCGAGCGCGAGATAATCGGCAAATCGTGTGTCGGGCACGCGCCGCGATGGAAGAAGCGTCCACCAAGGCGCCGGTCCATCATTGGCGCGAACCGTCCAGCGCCGACCAGTCTCTAAATCCATGAAAGGGAACACGGCCGCGCCGGGTCCCGACACTTTGTCTCGTCCGCCAATTCTGTCGAGGTAACTAAGCGTCGCGCCATTGCCAGAAAGAATCAGATGATTCCCATTGTCGATATCCATGCCAAGGGTGGAATCGAAATAGGTTCGGCAGCGGCCGCCGGCTTGTGGGCTTGCCTCGTGGACGGTAACGCGCACACCAACCGAGGCAAGTTCGACCGCGGCGGAAAGGCCCGACAGGCCCGCGCCGATCACATGCACCGCCGTTGGCTTCATGCCAGAAAACAGCGCATGACAATCCAAAGCAGACGAAGCTTGCTGAGCTTTATCGGGGCACGCGGAGCGCGCCACCCGCGCGCGTACATCGTGTTTAGGATCAACCGGTAAGCCGCCCCCATTATGCGGGGTGTGCGCACTGCAGCGCGCGGTGAGCGCTCGAAAATCCGTTCGGCCTCACGAAAATGCGCTTCGGCGCGGGCAGCGACGGGCGCGCAGGCAGATTCGATGTGAGCATCATATATGACAAGGCGCGCATCCGTGGTGTTGATGCCCGCTGCGTGGAGCGCCTCCGAGGGTAAATAAAGTCGGCCGATCGCCGCGTCTTCGTCGAGGTCGCGCAGAATATTTGTAAGTTGTAGCGCCCGCCCGAGGTGGTGCGCCAGCGCCCTCCCGTCCTCGTCGGGCATGCCGAACACCCTTACGCTGAGCCGGCCGACAGCACTGGCCACACGATCGCAGTAGAGATCGAGCGTCGCCCAGTCGGTCGCGCCAACGCCCGCGGTCCCAAGCACGTCCATTTCCATGCCGTCGATGACAGCAAAGAAATCGTCGCGCGCGAGACTAAATGTCGCGATCGCCTCGGACAGCTTAACCTGTCGAGCCGGTGCACGGCCTGCGTAGATCTCGTCGAGATCGCTGCGCCAGCGTTGCAGCCGCGCAAGTTGCAACTCGCGCGGGCCGCCGTTGTCCGCAATGTCGTCCACTGCGCGGCAGAAGGCGTAAATCTCGAACATCGCGTGGCGTTGCCGCGGCGCCATTAGACGCATGGCGAGATAAAAAGAACTCTTGGTCGCGGGCGCCTCGGCTTCCTCAACAGGATGGGAGATCGCTATGCTCATGGCCGGGACTCCAAGAGCGCGGCAGGCGGCGCGAGGCGAGACCCGAAAATCGTGGTCCTAACAATGGCGCCTAGCGCGATGCCGCCCATGCTCAAACGGGAGAGTTTTGTGCGCTCGCTCACAGGATCCATGACAAGGAGACGTTCGAGGAAGCGTTCCGCCAAGGCTTGGATAACAGCAATTTCGAGCCGAAGGCGGCGATCTTTGAGATTGCCTGCTAGCGAAGCGCCTTCGCGCAGCAGCGACTGCGTCTTTCCGGCGACTTCCACGATACACTGTCGCAGGCCTTCGGACGCTTTGGGCGCACTAAGTGAATTGGCCCCGACGCCGTTTGCGGCCAGCGCATCGAGTGGCAGATAGACGCGGTCGAGCTTGCGATAATCGTCGGCGCAGTCCTGCAGGTGATTGATGATTTGCAGCGCTGAACAGATCGCGTCCGAGGCGGCCCAAGTTGAAGGCGGTTCGCCATGGACATCAAGCACAAAGCGTCCGACCGGCGCCGCTGAATAGGCGCAATAGGACATCAGATCGTTCCAGTCGGCGTAGCGCAGTTTGGTCGCATCGGTACGAAACGCAACCAGCAGATCCTGCGCGTGGCGCGAGGTTAGGCCGCGCGCCTTAAGCGTCGTACGTAGCGCAACCGCCGTAACATTATCGGCGCTACTGTCTTCGCCGACGAGTCCGGCTTCCATGCGATCGAGCCGTGCAACCTTGTCCTGCGGGTTGAGCTCGGGATCGTCGGCAATGTCGTCCGCCGCGCGCGCAAAATCGTAAAACGCTAGGATTACCGGGCGATGTTCAGCCCGTAGAAGTATCGAAGCGACTGGAAAATTCTCGTTGTCGTGTGATTTGCCCGACTTGTGATTTCGCGGCTCGATACTGCCTGAATAGCTTTTGTCCGACTGGTTAGCCTTCGTCATGTCCCCTCGCCCGCCTTCGGGCCTTCCGATCGAGCCGGCGTTCCCCGCTCAAAATGCTGCGTCCGCGATAAGAGCCAGCTCTGAAACGGC
>JAYTRP010000467.1:0-3926 GCA_043746145.1 Hyphomicrobiales bacterium
GCAAATGCCGCGCCCAGATGCGCCCTTCAAGGTCAGTCGAGCCGCCAGCGGTAAAATTGATGACGAACGTCACCGTCTTGCCGCGATAAAATTGCGCCGCGTCGGCATTTTCCGCGCGCGCCTCAGAAACGAAGCACGCCATCGCGAGGCTTATTGCAGCGGCGAATGTTGTCTTGCCTCGCCACCCCATGCAGCATCCTTTCCGTCTGGCGCGCGTTGTCATTCGGCAGTTTAGGCGAACGGGCTATCGCGTCAAATTCCGCCATGCCGAAAAATAGGAGTTATCGTGCGCACTGTTTTGCTTCTTATCGGTTCCAACATTTTTATGACGCTGGCATGGTACGGGCATCTCAAATTTCGCGAGACGCCGTTGTTCACGGTCATTCTGGTGAGCTGGGCGATCGCCTTTTTTGAATACTGTTTGCAAGTGCCGGCCAATCGCATTGGCTACGGCGAATTCTCGGCAGCGCAACTCAAAGTGATTCAGGAAGTCATTACGTTGCTGGTGTTCGCGGCGTTTTCGGTGCTCTACCTCGGCGAGGCGCTGCGCTGGAGCCATCTCGGCGCGTTCGCGTGTCTCGTCGGCGCCGTGTTGTTCATGTTTTTATAGGCAGCGAGTTGAGACTGAGACATCGGCGCGGGCCGGGCCGTCGGTTATTTGCGCGGCGACGGAATAACAAAAAACCCCGCAGCTCGCGCCACGGGGTTTGATTTGGTTGCGGGGACAGGATTTGAACCTGTGACCTTCAGGTTATGAGCCTGACGAGCTACCGGGCTGCTCCACCCCGCGTCAACTGCGAGACGCGCTTGTAGGCGGCGCTGTTCGCAAACGCAACACCTTTTGTAGACGGCATGGCATGCGGGTATTTCGCCGTTAAAGCCGCCGCCCGCATGAACTAGCCTCCTATAGGAAGAATCACGCCTCCAGCTTCGTCGATTGCCTCCCGAAGAATCTCATAGAGTTTTGCCAAAAAGTCACGCGCGTCTGGGCTCATTGCAGCACTGATTTGCGGCGCGGCTTGATTGTTAATGTTATCAACCGTCTCGGCTCGTCGAGTCGCAGAACCGGTTCCGCTGTGCTCATACGCAGATCTCCAGCTTGCAATCTGATTATCCCTTAGACGCTGTCTTGTCAGTTCCGAGAGCCGAGCGAAAACCGCGCGGCGTATCCGATCCAAAGCAGCCTCGCGTTCGTCATCGCCATTCGGCAGCCGGCTCCACCCGGCGGGACGTTCAAGCCATTTCGACGCTTCTTCTTGTAGCCGAGACAGCAAATCGGCGACCGGCCTAAGGTTGTCGTACTCGTCATTCCAGCCGTTCGCCAATCGACGGCTCAACGCTTTTACTCGCGTCCAGTGCTCTTTGGCGATCGCATCGTGATAGGTCAGACCAAGTCGGGCTCGCCAAGGTTGTCGAAAGGAGTCAATCGCGTCGTGCATTGCGATCTCAAGGCCCTTGAACTCATATTGTGGGGCGCAATCGACCAGCTCTTCCGGCTCGGCAGCCTGCTGCATCGAGCTTATGAGCCTGCCGAGTTCTCGCTTGAAGCCGGTCGGCAGTTTTTCGGTCGATTTATCAAGACCTCCCAAAAGAAACAATTGCCCTTCGATTTGCCGATCCAATGCACCGGCGACTCCTGCACCGACGATATCGCGTAAGCTCGCAATCGTACTACTGACAGAAGATACGACATGATCCCGCTTCTGTTCGAACGAACCGAGGTTAGCTCCCTTAACTTCATCGAAATGCGTGAAGGCAATGGCGACCTTGTCGGCGAATCCGGCGCTACCAATAGCTCGTAGGAGAGCGAGTGGAGCTGCCTGCATCGGCTGTTGGGCGTTGTCCACTAGGAGAATCATATCGACGCCGCCAAATCGTTGAGTGACCCGAGTCGAGATTGACGAGGCAGTTGTCGCGGTATGTCCCAGGCCCTGTCCATCTAAAAGGATCAGCTTGTCGCCTTTCCTTAAATCAATAACCGAAGGATAGAGCGGACCGCGAACACGAATGCCATCAACAAGCGGCGTTAAAAGGCGACCGAACTGCAAATGATGATTGCTTGAGAACCACCGCACCGAAGACAGAAAGTCAGCACGGTCAACGCTTTCATATGTCCATTGTAGTGGCCAGTCGTTTGCGCCTCGTTCCATCGAGCCTGTCGAAACGGTCGCAAAGCGCTCGGCGACATCTTCCATGACATCCAGAGCCACTTCCGCAAACTGCTGATGTGCAAACACCTCGTTTCCTAATATCTCAAGCCACGCTGCACGATCATCGGCTGTCTTTTGCTCCGCCAAAGGGCCAAAATTCGAAGAAATCTCCTTAGCGGCATCCCCCGCAATCTGCTTGATACGCGTCAAATACGCGTCGAGCTTGGCAACGTTAAGTGAGCGTTCCTCGTTGCTTACAGCATCGCCATCGTCCAATTCAGGGCCAGAAAGTTCGTCATCATCAAAAGAAAATTCGCTCTCGTCGGGATTGTTGGTTTTAGTCCACGAACCCAAAATATAGGAAAGCCGAAACCTCTGTTCTCGGTGCTGCAATAGGACATTCATAACTTTCGCGTCTGCTCGACCTTGTACCGCCTCAAGGCACGCGTCCTCTAGACATTCGTCGATGTGTGCTCGGACTTCATGGTCTGGCATAAACGTGACTGCGGCTGAAAAGGGACCAACCGCCGTGATGATTTCAATATCGGCAGTAGTCGTCCGACCGGGAGAGACTGCTGGAAAGCGGTCTTTGATCGGGTCCGAGCCGATTATCTGACGCAACAGCGTCGTCTTTCCGGCACCTGTTGTTCCAAGGAACAATATTCGACTGTATCCATCCTCCTGTCGCGGCATTGGAATAACGGAATTTCGCCTAGCTTCGGAGTCTATGACGCCAGCTTCGATGCCATCAAAGAACGCCGACACCATGATCGAATCAAATTTATGCGCTGCGTCTTGGCGTCGGTCACCACTCCACCAGCTTTCGTCGCTAAGCAGCTGATTGATTTGGGACACAAGTCGATCTGCTTCCGCGTCGTCCGAGGTTCCTAAGCCTCGCCGAACTTTAAGGCCGCGCTGCCCTCGACTATCGCTTCGGAGCGGATGTCGAAAGGTAACGCTCCATCCTGGACGGTTCGAGCGAGACTTGAATGCGACATAAGAGTGGTCGACCATAGGCGTTGTTCTCCGTTGTTCCTAACAACATAACGGGTTGCCCAAGCGCAGTCAAGCGCTTGGGAACAACAAAGAACAACGTCTGTTTAGGCCGAGTCGATAGCATCGTCCCGAAACGCCCGCCAAAGATTTGGCCGTCGCATTCCCACTTCAATCGCGCGTGTAAGGGATGGACACGCCAGCGTGAGCGATGAACGCCGACGCGGGCGAAATAGAGTTACTTGCCGCAGGTCCACATCGAGAATGCGCGCGTAGGTTACCTTAGTTCGAAGTGATCCGAACGGAAACTGACATGTGGATGGCGTTGCTACCCCCAGAAATGCAAACGGCGGCCTGTTAGCCGCCGTTATGCATTCCATCATCGAAAGAGGATTTTATCTTTTGCAGGCCTGGCAACGACCTACTCTCCCAGGTCTTGAGACATAGTACCATTGGCGCTGGAGCGTTTGACGGCCGAGTTCGGGATGGGATCGGGTCTTGTCACTCCGCCGAAGCCACCAGGCCGGCAAAAGATAAACTGAAGCAATAACTGTGTCGTCCATACAAGATGGACATCGATTAATGAGAGCGATCAAGCCAATCGAGCTATTAGTACCGGTAAGCTACATGCGTTGCCGCACTTCCACACCCGGCCTATCAACGTGGTAGTCTTCCACGGCTCTCGAGGGAGAACTCGTCTTGAGGTGGGTTTCCCGCTTAGATGCCTTCAGCGGTTATCCCGTCCACACATAGCTACCCTGCACTGCGGCTGGCGCCACAACA
>JAYTRP010000468.1:0-11972 GCA_043746145.1 Hyphomicrobiales bacterium
GGACGGCGCGGCAGCGCGGTCAAGGTTTGGGACAAACGCGAATTCAAGGATTTCGCCGGCGACGAGGAACTCGGCCCCCGCAATATCCGCGTCGCGCTGCGCCGCCTGCGACGATTCGCCCGCGAGGGCGTAGAGGAGGAACTCGACCTCGACAGCACAATCCGTTCGACCGCCGACAAGGGCTACATCGATGTGAAGCTGCGGCCCGAGCGGCGCAACGCGGTCAAGGTGCTGCTGTTCCTCGACGTCGGCGGCTCGATGGACTGGCACGTCAAGGCGGCCGAGGCGCTTTTCTCGGCGGCGCGTTTGCAGTTTAAGCGGCTGGAGCATTTCTATTTCCACAATTGCCTCTACGAGACAGTGTGGAAGATCAATCGTCGCCGGTTCGAGGAGCGCACGCCGACCACCGACCTCATCAACGCCTATGGCCGCGATTACCGCGTGATCTTCGTCGGCGACGCGTCGATGAGCCCGCACGAGATCCTGGCGCCCGGCGGTTCTGTCGAACACCTCAATCCCGAGCCCGGCGAGATTTGGCTGAAGCGCGTGGCCGCGACTTGGCCGCGCAGCGTGTGGATCAATCCAACGCCGCCATCGCAATGGCACTATTCGCAGTCGACGCGAATCATCTCGACGCTGTTCGACTCGCGCATGTTCGCGCTGACCCCCGACGGACTCGAATCAGCGATGCGCGCGCTTTCACACTAGGCGTTAGCGCCTCACTCGCGCACCACCAGAACGGAACAGGGGGCATGACGGACGATCGCTTTGGCGTTTGAGCCGAGCAAGTAGTCCGACATGACCGGCCGATGCGAGCCGATCACGATTAGGTCGGCATGCCAGCTCGCGGCCTCGCGCAGAAGCTCATGGTAAACTCCGCCGCTGGCGACGGCGACCGAAACGCGTTCTTTCGCGATTGGGAGATCCGCGACGATCGCTTGTAGGGCGTCCGTTGCCCGGCGCTCCTGTTCGACGTCGAAATCGGGCGGAACGTATTCCATAAAGGTGGCGGGCAGCAGCGCCTGCACATTCACCAGCCGCAATTCCGCATTATAGGCCTTCACGAGATCCAGAGCTTGAACAAGCCCTCTGGGCGAGGGCTCCGAGCCGGAGAGATCCACGGCGAGAAGAATTCGGCGATACATTGCGACCTCCGCATATCGGCTACGCTCATTTTATTAAATAGCTCTAGGAAATACAGCGTCTTGCGCTCGGTCAAAAACGGCTCCGATCAGCGAACGGCGGTCATTGTTCCGCAAACGGGTTGTCGCTATAAGGGCCGCACTTTCGACCAGGGGATACGATGGTATGGGAATGATCACCGTTGTTCCGGACGACTATAGACCTACGGACGACGAGCCGTTCATGAATGAGCGGCAGAAGGATTATTTCAGAAGAAAGTTGATGTCCTGGCGCGATTCCCTCTTTGCGGAAAGCCGAGAGACTTTGACTGCTCTGCAAAACGAAAGCGAGAATCACCCCGATATCGCCGACCGCGCCTCTTCGGAAACCGACCGCGCCATTGAACTGCGCGCACGCGACCGGCAGCGCAAGCTGATCGCAAAAATCGAGTCGGCGCTCGCTCGCATCGAAGATGGCGGCTACGGCTATTGCATCGATACCGGCGAGCCGATCTCGCTAAAGCGCCTCGACGCGAGGCCGATCGCGACTTTATCTGTTGAGGCTCAGGAGCGCCACGAGCGGCGCGAGCGGGTCTATCGCGAGGATTGAGCGGCGCAGGCCAAATCGCCTTCGCCTAGGGGTTTCGGCCCAGCAGTCGCGCCATTTCCGCTTCCAGCGACTCAAGGTCCGAGAACGAATCATCGGGTTTGAGCGCCGGGGGCATAGGCAAGTCGTTCACGGGCGCGGGTGAAGGCTTCGAAGGCGCTGCAAGTTGCGGGACTGATGAAGCGGGCGCGGGTGACTGCAATGTAACGGACGGCGGGCCTTGCGGCGCGAGATTACTGACCACCGGCGCTGAAATTTGCGTTGCAGGCCGCGCGCCGATCGGCTGGGGCAGCGGAGGACGAACCGGCGTAGGACGCGGTCGCTGTGGAATCGGCGGAGGCGTTATTAGGGCCGACCTAGCCGGAACCGGCTCCGACTTTGCGGGGGGCGCCGGGTCGGGCGCGATTGCCGGAGGAGCAATCGGCGCGGGAAAAGTCGACTCTGCACGGCGCGGCGGCGGCGAAATGCGCACCGGCGCGGATTCGGGCGGTCTAGCGGTCACGGGCGCCGATTCTTGCGCAGACCGGGACTCCTCTACGACCATAGCGGGTTGCACTGGTTTTGCCGCTCGCGGCGGCGGCGAAGGTTCAGCGCCCGTAGCTTTCTCGGCTCGAACCGGCGGCGCGGCGGCAGCCGGCAAAGGTTGCGCAGGTTTAAGAGCCTCGCGAGCTATTGACGACGCTGGCGCGGAGACACGTAAGATTTGCGACTCCACGACCAGATCGTTAGGGCCCCCGATCATCAACAAGTGCTCGACGTTGTCACGCCGCACGATCACGAGCTGGCGTTGCCCGTCGAGGGAGAACGCATCGACCAAGCCAAGTCGAGGCTGCCGGCTTCGCGCTACTCCAGGAATGCGAAGCCGATGCCCGAACACCAATCGGAATATAAAGAAGGCGATAGCGCCGACGAGAACGACCGCAGCTAGAATCAAGAGAATTTGCAGGGCGCGATTGTCGCCAGACCAAACATTACTTAACACCTGCGACATATAGTACGACCTCGACTCATTTCCGCTCGTCTCCTTGGGCGCCCTCGAGACGTACGCTGCCGCAGCGCCTCTTGAAGCGCTCGAAGACCCTCCGAGCATCAACCTTGGTATCAAATAGCGGCGACCGTGAAAACAGAGGAATGGGGGCTCTTGCTAACACGCGAGCTGAGAACGTGAACAAACGCTCGTTATTGCCAAGCCGGGAAAGCCCAAGCATGTTTCTTCGCGAGGCGAGGAGCCTGGCTCGCCCGCGACTTTCCCTGTCTTAAAAAGGAGCCGATGACAATGAGTTCAGGTGCGGCGACAGTGATGGATAGGCTGGAGCGCGTTACCCGCCCGGGTCTTGCGACCCTTATGCTCGTCTGCATCGTCGCCTCCGCGGCTGCGCTCGTACTGCTGCCCGGGGACTTCGGCCACAAGGCGGTTTCCTGGACAATCGCCAGTCTCGCAATCGTCGGCGTCTTCAGCGTGCTTGTCTACGCCTTCGGCCTGGTGCAGTTCACTGGGCGCGCGAGCCAACTCGACATCGCGCGCGCAATCGCCGACAGCAGCGTCGAAGGGCTGCTCGTGACCACGTCGAACTCACGCGTGGCATACGCCAATGCGGCCTACAGAGCGTTGAGCGGCGCGCAGGCGACAAGCGAGATTCGCACCGTCGAACGGTTGTTTTCGGGGACGCCAGAGGTTTCCGAGTCGATCTACAGGCTTGTGCAGGCGGCGCGTTCCGGCACGCGTTCGGTAGAGGAGATACGCGCCTCGCCGATCCCCGGGGCGGCCGGGCAGGCTGCATGGCACCGGGTGCATGTGCGGCCGCTCGAAGGCTTCGCGGATGAACGGGCGACGCTCTGGAGCGTTAGCGACATCACCCGCGAGCGTGAGCGGCACGAAAGCTTCTTCCAGGATTTGCAACACGCGATCGATTACCTCGATCATGCTCCTGCCGGCTTTTTCTCCGCGGAGCCCGATGGCTCGATCGCCTATATGAATGCAACGCTTGCGAATATGCTCGACTACGACCTCGCGCAGTTCGTCGCCGGCCAGCTCACACTTTCCGACATCGTCGCGGCCGACGGCGCCGCGTTGCTTTCGGTCCTGTCTGGCCAGCCAGGCGAGGTAAAAACCGAGACCCTGATGGTCGATCTCAAGCGCCGCCAGGGCAATCTCCTGCCCGCGCGTCTGCTGCATCGCGTGTCCTGCACGAGCGAGGGCAAACCGGGTCCCTCGCGGACGCTCGTGCTGGAGGCCGAAGTTGGCGAGTATCCCGCGGAGGAGGCCCAATCGGCGGAAGCGCGCTTTTCGCGAATTTTCAGCGCGACTCCGATGCCGATCGCCTCGATCGCGCCTGACGGAACCGTACGGCGCTCAAATGGCGCCTTCGCGCGGCTCGCCCCCGCCGCGCTCAAAGGCCCACGCCCCTCGATCTTCTCGACCGTCGCCGAGCGCGATCACGCAGCCCTACGCGCCGCAATCACAGCGGCGACCCAGGGCAAAGGCGATATTCTGCCGGTCGACGCAACAATTGAACGGGAAAGTCCAAAAACAGGCGAAAGGTCAGCGCGATTTTTTATATCCGCGGCCGATCCTCGCGGCGGGGAGGAGGCCGGCGCGAATGTCATCGCGCTCGACACGACCGAACAACGAACATTGCAGGAGAATTTCGCGCAGAGCCAAAAAATGCAGGCGATCGGGCAGCTCGCGGGCGGCGTCGCACATGATTTCAACAACGTCCTAACAGCGATCATCGGCTATTCCGACCTGCTGCTGGTCAATCACCGGCCGACCGATCCCTCCTTCCAAGACATCATGCAGATCAAGCAAAACGCCAATCGCGCGGCCGGCCTGGTGCGCCAGTTGCTTGCATTCTCGCGACGCCAGACACTTCGCCCGCAAGTCTTGCAACTTGCGGACGTGTTGTCCGAATTACAAATGCTGTTGCGCCGGCTCGTCGGCGAGAAGATCGAGCTTGAGGTGACGCATGGCCGCGATCTGTGGCTGGTGATGGCGGATCTCAACCAGTTGGAACAGGTTATCGTGAACCTGGTCGTCAACGCCCGCGACGCCATGAGTGAGGGCGGCCGCATCCTTGTACGCACACGCAATGTCTCTGAGGGCGAATGCGCCGCATTTGGCGAGAAGTCGTTGATTCCCGCAGAATACGTGCTGATCGAGGTCGAGGACAATGGGCACGGCATCCCGCCCGACGTCCTGGACAAGATCTTCGAGCCTTTCTTCACCACCAAGGAAGTTGGCAAAGGCACCGGGCTTGGCCTTTCCATGGTTTACGGCATCGTCAAGCAGACCGGCGGCTACGTATTCTGTATCAGCGAGCCAGAGCGCGGCGCGACGTTCCGCATCCTACTGCCCCGCCATATCGCCGAGGCGGTCGTCATCGAGGCGCCGAAGAAAGAAGCCGCCAAGCCCGCCGCCGATCTCACCGGACACGGCGCGATCCTGTTGGTGGAGGATGAAGAGGCGGTGCGCGCATTCGCGGCCAGGGCGCTGATCTCGCGCGGATACACGGTGATGGAGGCGGATTCCGGATTGGACGCGCTACGCGTCGCCGACGAGGCGGGAGGCAAGATCGATCTTATCGTGTCAGACGTAATTATGCCCGAGATGGACGGACCCACCATGCTGATGGAGCTGCGCAAGCGAGGGCACAAAGCCAAGATCGTGTTCGTGTCGGGCTATGCCGATGACGCATTTTCCAAGAACATGCCCGAGGGCGAGGAATATCAATTCCTGCCCAAGCCCTTCACCCTTAAGCAGTTGATCGAAACGGTTAAAGGCGCGATGAGTTGAAGGCGCGAGATCCGCGCCCCCATCCGCCTCGAGAGGGCTCATGCGTTTTACTGGCACAGCGACTTATATTGCGAGCGACGAGCTAAAAACCGCAGTTAACGCGGCAATCGCACTCGAGCGCCCCTTGCTGATCAAGGGAGAGCCGGGAACGGGCAAGACGCTGCTGGCGCAAGAGATTGCCGACGCGATCGGCGCCCCGCTCATCGCATGGCACATTAAATCGACCACGAGGGCGCAGCAGGGGCTGTATGAATACGACGCGGTGTCTCGCCTGCGCGATTCCCAATTGGGTGACGCGCGCGTGTCGGATATTCGAAATTATATCCGCAAGGGCAAAATCTGGGAGGCTTTTTCGGCAGCCCAACGGCCTGTGCTGCTGATCGATGAAATCGACAAGGCGGACATCGAATTTCCCAACGATCTCCTGCTCGAACTCGACCGTATGGAGTTCCACGTCTACGAGACCGGCGAAACCGTCAAGGCGGCTCTCCGCCCCGTTGTCGTGATTACGTCAAACAACGAGAAAGAATTACCTGACGCTTTCCTGCGCCGCTGCTTCTTTCACTACATTCGCTTCCCCGACGCCGATACGATGAAGGCGATCGTCGACGCGCATTTTCCTGGCATTAAGCCGCGGTTGATCGAGGAGGCCCTGCGCCAGTTCTTCGCGGTCCGCGAGACGCCCGGCCTGAAAAAAAAGCCGACCACGTCGGAACTGCTCGACTGGATAAAACTGCTCGTCCACGACGACATTTCGCCTGAGTTGTTGCACGAACGCGACCCGCGCAAGCTCATTCCGCCGCTGCACGGCGCCTTGTTGAAGAATGAGCAGGACGTTCACCTTTTCGAGCGACTAGCCTTCCTGAACCGTCGCGAACGCGGCTGATCCAACGCAGATGCGATTGACAGGCGGTCGCCGCGCCCGACGCGCTGAAAGCGGCGTCATAGCGCGCCAGACTGCCGCAGTCGTTCGATCCGCTCGGTCGAGAAACCGCGTTCTTCCAATACGGCAGCGCCGTCCGCTCCGGGCGTGGAGGGCGGCCCCGCTACGGCTCCGGGGGTGCGTGAGAACCGCGGCGCAGGAGACGGCTGTGGCCCGGCCTCCCCGTCCTGAAAGGTTGCACGCGCAGCATTGTGCAAATGCACCGGAGCTTCGTCCATTGCGAGAATCGGGGTTACGCAGGCATCCGTAGCGGCGAACAGCGAGGCCCATTCGTCACGCACGCGCGTGCCGAATGTCTCCGTGAGCCTTGCAGTCAGGCGCGGCCATGACGAGACGTCCCAACGATCGTGGAATTCGGCGGGATCGATTCCGACGCCCTTTAGCATTGCGGCAAAGAACTGCGGCTCCAATGCGCCCACGGCCACAAACTTCCCATCCGCGCACCGATAGGCGCGGTAAAACGGGGCGCCGCCGTCCAGCAGGTTTGAAGCGCGAGCATCGTTCCATTGCCCGTTTGCTCGGAAACCGTAGATCATCGCCATCAGCAGCGCCGCGCCATCCGTCATCGCGGCATCCACGACCTGGCCGCGCCCTGAACTTCGCGCCTCCAGCAGCGCGCAGACCAAGCCGAAGGCGAGCATCATCGCGCCGCCGCCGAAATCGCCGACCAAGTTGAGCGGAGGGATCGGCGCGTCCGCGCCGCCCATCGCATGCAGCGCCCCTGTGAGCGCGACATAGTTGATGTCATGCCCAGCGGTTGCCGAAAGCGGGCCTTGCTGGCCCCAACCCGTCACGCGGCCGAACACGAGCCGGGGATTGCGCGTCAAACAGACATCCGGGCCGAGACCGAGCCGCTCCATTACACCAGGGCGATACCCTTCGATCAGCGCGTCCGACCCCGCAATCAGTTCGAGCGCAACATCAACCGCCTCAGGGTGCTTGAGATCGAGGGCTAACGAGCGACGGCCGCGATCGACGAAATTCGTCGCCTTCACGCTTTCGAAACCATCGCTGCCGGCGACCGATTTGCGATCAATCCTGATCACGTCGGCGCCCATGTCGGAGAGCATCATGCCAACAAACGGCGCCGGCCCAATCCCCGCCATTTCGATCACGCGTAACCCGGATAGCGGCCCCATAACGTCTCTCCGACTTAATCCTACGTTTTCACGTCTGTTAGCGCGTTAGCCAATGCTTCGAAGTTTGCCGACTAGATCGCGCCACCATGATCCAGCGGCGAAATCGGCGCCAGCTTCATGCAGCTAGGCAGCACTTTTTGTACTTCTTGCCGCTGCCGCAGGGACAAGGGTCGTTGCGGCCGATGTCTCGGTTAGGATCGACGAACGGCGTCCCGATCCTTCCGGAGTAGTCGGTGAGCTGCTCACCGTTCGCCAAATCAATGGGCGAGTGGGGCTGGTCCCATGACTCGAGCGCAGCAATGGTCGATCCGAAAGGCTCGATGCTCAATCGGGTGAATAATTCCGTCGCTGCAGGTTCAGACCGCGACGCCGCCAGGTCCGCGTGAAAATTCTCGATGGTCATAAGGTCCCGCTCGATCCACCCCTTCGAGCAGAGTCGCGCCACGTCAGCCGCGAAGCTGGCATATCCCATACGTGAGACTGTATCGGCCCAAGCCGACCAGAAATAGCTAGGCTCTCGAGGACCGGACTCGCGCAATAGCTGTTGCAAATAGTCCCGCAGTTCGGGCTCGCCGGGGGTTTGGCCGAACTTCACGAGATAGCTGAGCGCGCCTAGAGCCGAGCCGCGCGCGAACTCGTCGGCCGCCACTGATTCGATCGCGCGATGCAGCGGTTCCGAATCGCCGTCAAACATATTGATCAGCAGGCCCGGCAGGGACACGGTTATGCCGTCGCCAAGCCAGTCCCCGATAGCGGAGTTGGCGGCGATGAGATTGCAGAGCGGCGCATAGCCGCGAACGTCGCGCATCTCTCCAAACAAGTGGACGATAAAAAAGAGCGCGTCGCCGTCCGCATCATCGGGCTTGCCGCGACTAGCCGCCAAACGCAGCTTCGACAGGTAGCGCCCCGACGCCTCGTTCCAATGATCGAGCGACCATTGTAGAGCCTCGCGAGGAAGGTCCTCCGATTCAATGAGTTGTCGTAACGCCTCGTCGACGTTCATGGTGATTTCCTTAAGATCCCGCTATCGCGCGTGAAGATCCATAAATTAGCGCGGCTCCGGAGAAAAGCAGCAGCACCAGAATCATGCGCGTGAAGGCTTCCTCGTTGAATCTTCCATAGCAACGTGTGCCGGCATAGGAAGCGATCAGCATGGCAGGCGCGGCGATTGCGAATAGGCGCAACGCTGAGCCGGTCAGCGCGCCTGTCTGGGCGTAGATTGTCAGCGTTAGGCTATGCATCGCGATATTATAGACTTGCATCGTTGCGCGGCGAAGGTCGCGCTTCCAACCACGCAATTGCGTCCAAATCGCCGGCACGCTGCCGGAGAGGCCGCCCAGTCCGCCAAGCACCCCGCCAATTCCGCCAATCGCCGCGTCGAGGCCGCGGCCGCCGAACACAAGCGTCGGCATCTTGGGCGTAAGCAGCCCATAGAGCCCATAGAGCGTGAGAAAAATCCCGATCGCTAAGCGGAACCGGAGCGGATCGACGTTATGCAGGATGAACACCCCGATCGGCACGCCGAACAATCCGCCGGCGACAAACGGCGTGATCTTCCTCCACTCGAAGCCGGCGCGGATCGAGAAAAGGCTGGAGAGTTGTCCGAGCAACGCGCCAAAAACAGCAAGCGGCGCGGCGACCTCGGGCTTAAGCGCCCAAGCCCAGACGCTGAGTGCGACCATCGCGAAAGCGAACCCGGAAAGCCCCTGAACGAATCCGGCAAGGCTCGCGCCCAGCAGCACGATTGCCAGTAGACCCGAGCTTTCCGGCATCTCAGCCGCCAGCTTTACGCTTCACCGCGGCCTCGCGAATTGCGGTTAGCGTCGTCGTCGGCGTGATTGCTTCCGGGTCGATCTTCACATGCAGAATAGCGGGTAGGCCGGAGGCCAGCGCGCGCTCGAACGCGGGCTCGAACTCTTGCGTTGCGACCACTGTCTCGCCATGTCCGCCAAAGGCGCGCGCATAGGCTGCAAAGTCGGGGTTACGCAGCGTCGAGCCAACCACGCGACCGGGGTATTCGCGCTCCTGATGCATCCGGATCGTGCCGTAGATGCCGTTGTCGAGCACAACCACGATAACCACGAGATTATATTGCACAGCCGTCGCGAATTCCTGGCCGTTCATCAAGAAATCTCCGTCGCCGGAGAAGCAGACGACGACTTGTTTCGGATGCAGTTGCTTGGCCGCGATCGCGGCGGGAAGGCCATAGCCCATTGAGCCGCCGGTCGGACCGAGCTGCTGTTCGACCTTACGGAACCGCAAAAATCGTCCGACCCAGATCGAGAAATTTCCTGCTCCGGTGGCGAAGATCGCATCGGGAATCCTGCGGCGCAGGTACAGCATAACCTCGCTGAGTTGCACCGGCCCAGGGGTCGGAGGCGTCTGTTCGCTCCAGGCGAGATAATCCGCGCGCGCCAGTCTCGTCGCCTCGCTCCACGGAATGCGCTGAGGTGGCTGAACGGCCTCGAGAGCAGCGGCGAACGCGGGTGAGGTTGCGATAATGCCCAACGTCGGATGATAATTGCGACCGATTTCGGCGGGATCGGCGTGCACGTGAACGAGCTTCTGGCGCGGGCTTGGGATGTCGAACAGCGTATACCCTTGCGACGCAGCCTCCGACATGCGCCCGCCGATCAACAGCACCAGATCGGCTTGTTCGACGAGCGCTTTCAGCTTCGGGTTGATCGAAAGTCCAACTTCGCCGACATAGTTGGCATGCTCGCCATCCAGTGCGCTGGCGCGGCGGAAGGAGGCGGCGAGCGGGAGTTCGAATCGCTCGGCGAAGCGCATCACCGACGCGCTCGCCTTCTCAGTCCAACCCGCGCCGCCGACGATCGCGATCGGCCCCTCGGCGGCCCAGATGAGCTTTTGCAACTCCGCCATCTGAGTGAGGCCGGGCCAGATCGGCGCAGGCTCGACCCGGACGGCGTCGACAACCGCAGCGGCTTCGGTCAGCATATCTTCCGGCAGCGAAATGACGACAGGGCCGGGACGACCCTGCATCGCTCTGTGATAGGCGCGCTGGATCGTCTCCGGGATTTGCGCCGCGGTCTCTATCTCGGTCGCCCATTTCGTGGTCGAGCCGAACAGCGCGCGGTAGTCCATCTCCTGGAACGCGCCCCGGCCCCGCATCGCGCGCTCGACCTGACCGACAAACAGGATCATTGGCGAGCTGTCGTGCTCGGCGATATGGACGCCGTGTGCGGCATTGGTCGCGCCGGGACCGCGCGTGACGAAGCAAATTCCTGGGCGTCCGGTAAGCCGCCCAGCAGTCGAGGCCATCATGGCCGCGCCTGCCTCCTGCCGGCAGATCGTCACCTCGACACCGGAATCGTAAAGTGCGTCCAACGCGGCGAGATAGGACTCCCCCGGCACGCAGTAAACGCGCTCGACCCCCTGTATTAACAACTGATCGATAAGGATGCGCCCGCCGGTGCGGGCGATCGGAGTTGAAGTCAAAGGATGCTCCTAAGGGAGGACGGGCGGGGTGTGTTTGGCAGGTCGGCGTACCCATTTCAATTGCCGCGAACGGCGCTTACGTCATCAGCACGTCCTTTGCCTGATTGATCTGCGCCGCCTTGGCGTGCGTGCCGCCATGGTCAGGGTGATGCTTCTTGATAAGCGCGCGATGGGCCTTGACGATATCTTGATCAGAGGCGCCGGCGGCGAGACCGAGTACGGCATAGGCGGCGGTTCGCGTTATGCGGCCCTCTTCGACTGCGGGTTTGCGCGATTGACTACCTTCCCTGGCAAAGCGGCGGCGCATGTAGCTTTCGAGAAAAAGCGCGCTGTTGAAGTCGTGCATTCGGCAATAGTCGTACTGTGCCTGGCAATCGACGTGAGCGAGTTCGCTCAAGCGAGCGCCGCGGCAGGGCCCACGCCGGACGATTGCGTCCGGCTCTCCGGTAGCGACATTGACGATGCGTTCCAAGCTCGACTCAGGACGTAGCGGCTCGCGTGGAGCTTCGGCGCTACGGCGTTTTGCCGGGGCGGGCGTAAAAGTCCCATTGATTGGCTTGGTGTCGCGCAGGCTGTCGATCGTATCCCAGGCCATAAAAACGAAAACGCAGAGCAAGACTAAAATCGCGATCGTCTGCGAGACCGGATCCTTTAGAAGATCGAACATACCTTGGACATCGCTGGGCCGCGCAGCCGCCGGCTCAGCAGAATAAGGCATGTTGCGTTAACACAGTCTTGCACACCAGCGCTTCCCGGCTTGCGCACCTGCGCCCTTCCCTGCACACTGCATCAATGGCCGCGCACTTCGACCGACCCGCCGACCCTAGCGCGCTCGCCTCGTTGGACGCGCGCGCGCGCGAAATCTTCCGCCGCATCGTCGATTCCTATCTGGCCAACGGCGAACCCGTCG
>JAYTRP010000469.1:0-3922 GCA_043746145.1 Hyphomicrobiales bacterium
AGATATCTTCTTCCTGCGCGCTATGAATGCGCACGAGCGATTCAATGGATTCAATTACTCGCTGCGCGTCGCGTATCAGGTACCGATCGGTGTCCTGGACCTTGAGGCCTTCGCAGAGCCGGCCAAGTAGCCGCGCCAGATGGAGAATTTCGCGATGTGCGCGGCTCATTGCCGCCAGCACATTGCTGTCGCGCATAAACTTTGAAAGGCGCGGGTAGACGGTCCTCTCGTCTTCGCGTTCATGCTCGACGACATGCCGCGCGACGAGCTCATTGGCCTCGTCGATCAGTTGCAGCGCCCTCTCCGGGGAAGCGTCGTCTAGGGCGTCCGCGATCTCTCGCAAGCGATCCAGCGCCGCGTCAAGATCGTGGTGTTCCTCTTGTAGGGCTCTCGCTGCGGCAGGCTCCATCCTCCGGCGCGTGAACGTCCATTCCGGCCCCAAGGCGCGTAATGCGTTGAGGATCACCGCCACGTCGATCGCTTCTTGCGTCAAGGCTCCGGCGACCGGGGTGAGCAAGCCAATCGCCGCCGCGACCATCGCAATCCCCGAGAGCGCCATGCCCGCAACGATGCTCTGGACGGCGATGCCGCGCGCGCGGCGAGCAATCGCAACTGCGTCCGAAACCCGGTCCAGCCGATCGACGAGGATTACCACATCGGCCGCTTCCGATGACGCGCTTGCGCCGCGCGCACCCATTGCGATTCCGACATTGGCGGCGGCGAGAGCGGGCGCGTCGTTGATGCCGTCTCCAACCATGATCGTCGGATGTTGTTTCTGCTCGAACGCAACGGCCTCGACTTTGTCGGCGGGGCTCCGTTCGGCGAGAACGGCGTCGAGATCGAGAGCGGCTCCTATCGTATCCGCGGCGTCGGCCCGGTCGCCGGTGACCATTACGATGCGCTTCACCCCGGCCGCCCGCAGACCTTGCACGGTCCGCGGCGTTTCCGGGCGCAATGCATCGGCAAGGATGATGGCCCCGACAACACGGTTGTCGACAGAGACGAAGACGCTCAACGCGGATCGCCACGAAGCGCGTCGAAGCGCGCGCGAAGCCCACGCTTCGAGTTCACGTGAACCGCAGACAAGCTGATGCGATCCAGCCTTGACGAACTTTCCTTCTACAAGTCCCTGAAGTCCGGACCCAACTGATTCCTTGACCTGGTCTGGGGGAGCGAGAGCGAGGTTTCTCGCCATCGCCGTGGAAACGATCGCCGACGCGACCACGTGATGCGATGCCTGCTCCAGCGACGCGCAAAGTCGCAGCACTTCGTCAGCGCTTTCGCCGGGGGCAGTCTCGATCGCGATAAGCCTCGCGCCGCCGACCGTCAGAGTGCCGGTCTTATCGAACATTACCGTGTGCGTTTGGGCGAGTGCTTCGAGGGGGCTGCCGCCTTTCATCAGGATGCCAAGGCGTGCGGCGCGTGAAACGCCAGCGATGAACGCGACCGGCGCAGCTAGGATAAGAGGGCAGGGCGTCGACGTGACGAGCACCGCGAGCCCTCGAATAGGGTCCCCGGAGAAATACCATGCCCCTCCGGCCAGGATAAGCGTCGCAGGGAGAAGAACCAGGGCGAAGCGGTCGGCGATGCGGATGAACGGAGCCTTCGCCGTCTGCGCAGCCGTCACCATGCGGACAATGCCCGCATAGGTGCTCTCGCCCGCCGTCGCGCTGGTCTTCAGTTCAAAGCTCTCCCCGGCGTTTACCGTTCCGCTATGTGCGGCCTCGCCCTTGCTGCGGTTGACAGGAATGGGCTCGCCGGTCAGCGCTGACTCATCGAGCGCTGCGTTCGCGCTGAGGATGACCCCATCGACAGGGATCACCTCACCCGCGGGCACCAGCACGACGTCGCCTGGCTCTACTTTCTCAATAGGAATGTCTTCCAGGCCCGCTACGGTCCGCCTGTGCGCGATGCGGGGCGCGCGGTCAACAAGCGATTTGAGGTCCCGTTCGGCTCGTGCGACCGCGAAGTCTTCCAGCAGATTACCGCCCGCGTACATGATGGCGACAACCACGCCAGCCAGGGATTGCCCAAGCAGGAGCGCCGCTGACATCGAGCAAAAAGCCACGGCGTCGACGCCTAGGCGGCCTGCGATCAGATCCCTGACCATAGATATTGCCAGCCCGATAACGACGGGGGTGGTTCCTGCCGTCCATATCCAACGCGACCACGCGCCATAGCCGGCAGCGGGAGCGAGAAGGCCGAGAACCAATCCCGCGACAGCAATCACCACCAGCGCGCGCCGAAGCAAGGGCTTGCTCAACAAGTCGGTCACACTGTCACCTCGCTTGCGAGGAGGGTGAAGGAACGCAACGGGCCGGGGCTAAACGACAGTGCCAAAGAGTTTTCCGATCGCGGCGGACGCAGCCATGGCCAATGCGCCCCAAACGGTCACCCGGACCATACCGGTGACGATGTTAGCGCCACCCGCTTTAGCGCCAATCGCGCCCAGCAAGGCTAGAAAAACTAATGAGGCCGCGACGATTACAGGAACGAGAATATGAGCTGGCGCAATCAACGTCATCAGCACCGGCATCGCAGCTCCAACGGTGAAACTGGCGGCCGAGGTTAGAGCGGCTTGTATGGGCCGGGCTGTGCTGAATTCCGAGATTCCAAGTTCGTCGCGCGCGTGCGCGCCGAGCGCATCTTTGGCCATAAGCGCTTCGGCGACCTGTAACGCCAGATCGTGATTGAGGCCGCGACCGACGTAGATCTGGGCGAGCTCCTCGCGCTCAAATTCCTTGTTGTATCCAAGCTCTTTTTCTTCCCGCGCGAGATCGGCGCGCTCGGTGTCGGCTTGTGAGCTGACAGATACGTACTCGCCCGCAGCCATTGCCATCGCGCCCGCGACAAGGCCCGCGAATGCAGCCACCAGGATTGCTCCCGTGCTCGACGAAGCCGCGGCAATGCCGACTATGAGGCCTGCGGTCGAAATGATTCCGTCGTTTGCGCCAAGAACCCCCGCTCGCAGCCAACCGACGCGGGCCACGCGGTGGTTCTCATCGTGTCTCTCCATATGCATTTCTCTCAATCATCTTCGATCAGGCAATCGAATTTGTACTTTAAATATAATTAAAGAGGCTCTCGCGCAGCAGCAGGAAACTTTATAATATTCAGGCGCTATCACGGAAGTAGCTTCAATTGAGCCGATCACGGCACGTTTTACTTATCTGAAGCCGAAAATTGTGCTGACAGCGCGCGCGGCAAGTCAACGATTTTCAAATCGCGCCGACTACTTTTACCAGCTTGTCGCGTACGATTTGCGCCGCTTCCTTAAGCGCCGGATTGTCGATTGCCTGCATGGAGGCTACCGGATCGATTGCGGCGACCTCCGTCTGATCGTTCCCCGCGTCGCGCACGACGACGTTGCAGGGGAGCATCGTACCTACCTTGTTTTCCAGCATCAACGCTTCGTGGGCGAGCGTCGGGTTACATGCGCCCAGAATAATATAGTTGGGGAATTCAACCCCGATCTTCGCCTTCAATGTCTCCCGGACGTTGATTTCCGTCAGGACGCCGAAACCCTCAACTTTAAGAGCTTCGCGGGTCCGCGCGACAATTGCGTCAAATGGAGCGGACAGCGTACGGCTAAGGTAATAAGTCACGTTTGGACCCTCCCATTTCTGCGTTGTCAAACCTGAACTTATGCTCATTTCGTGACCCCGTCATCAGCTAAGGTGGAGAACGCCACGGCCGGTAACATCATAGAGGCCGACCGCGAGAAGCGGAGGAGTCGCTCCGAACGAGGCGGCGGAAGCGAGGGCAAGCGGTACGCTGGGGAATAGATGATTATGGAGTGCGCTTCAGACATGCCTGGATTCTAACACTACTTTGGCAGATTAAATCTGGGTTGGGGTTTTTTAGGATTCCCGAAACGCGCTTTGCATGATTCATGGGAGGTCGGCAACGCGGAGGGCCGACC
>JAYTRP010000470.1:0-11958 GCA_043746145.1 Hyphomicrobiales bacterium
CGCAGACCGTTCAGGCGGTTATCGATGCTGTCGCGGCGCATTGGTCGATCGAGCCTGGCGCGGAGGTAACGCTCGAGGCCAATCCGACCAGCGTCGAGGCCGGCCGGTTCCGCGGTTATCGCGCAGCGGGCGTCAACCGCCTCTCGATTGGCGTTCAGGCCCTGAACGACACGGATTTGCGCGCGCTTGGGCGCCGTCACAGCGTCGCCGAGGCGCTCGAGGCGGTGCGGATCGCGCAGAGCATCTTCGCGCGCACTTCGTTCGACCTGATATACGCGCGTCCCGGCCAGAGCGAGGCTGCATGGCGCGCCGAACTCACCGAGGCGATGCGCATGGTCGGCGATCACATCTCGCTTTATCAACTCACTATTGAGCCCGAGACGATCTTCGAGCGGCTCTGGCAGGCGGGAAAACTGAAGATCCCGGACGAAGACCTCGGCCGTGCTTTGTTCGACACGACGCAAGAGATCGCCGAGGCCCATGGGCTGCCCGCCTACGAGACTTCCAATCACGCGCGGCCCGGCGGTGAGAGCCGACACAATCTGGTCTACTGGCGCTACGGCGAATATGTCGGCGTAGGACCCGGAGCGCATGGCCGTGTCGGTCGGGGTCTGGGCGTCGGCGGCGCGAGGCGAGCGCAATCAACCGAAAAGCATCCCGAAATGTGGCTCGCTCAGGTGGAAGCGGACGGTCACGGCCTGATCGAGGATATTCCGTTGTCGGCCGAGGAACAGGCCGACGAGTTCCTGCTCATGGGGCTGCGGTTGCGCGAAGGCATTGATCTGTCGCGCTACGAAGCGCTTAGTGGCCGCCGGCTCAGCCGAATACAAATCGAAAGTCTCGCCGCCGACGGTTTTGTCACCGAGGATGGCAGGGGCCGGTTGAGAGTAACGCCAATGGGCGCGCCGTTGTTGGATACTATTGTCGCGGATCTCGCGGCCTAGACCTGTCATTAGAAGGGCTTGGCCTCGCTGAGCTTGGTGAAGCCTCTAATATCGATGAACAGCACCGCCGCGATGCGACCGACTCCCGCCGCCTCGTAACCGCCGATCGGCGGCGCGAATTCCGGCCGCAGCAACGGCGTAACCGTAATCGTACTCTCCGGCCGAATCTGGCAAGCGAGCCGCGCGTCCAAGCTAGCGCCGATGCGCCGCAACAGCCGCATCTCAGCCTCGCCGGGCGGGGGCAGAGTATCGAGGCCAGCATCGTTCGCACACGGCAGGTCGAGCAGCGCGCCTTGCCGCCGCAGACTGAAAGGTGCGGGATACCGCGCGCCCGGCCGATTTCGAGTCGGGTCGGGCCGGGCCGGGCAGCGTTGATACAACCGGCCCTGGGACATAGGAGACGGTGATACGCGCTCCGCGCCGAACCAACCGTGCTCGGGCGTAGGCGGAAAACCCGGCAAGGATGATCAGCGCGACGGTCGCGCGCGTGGCGTCTTGCGCCTGTGACCCCAGGCGTTCGCGGGTCACTTGAGAACAGGGCAGAGCGGTCGACGCCTCGTCCTGCAGGCGCGCGACCTCGCGGCCGGCGACCACGACGCCTGCCAGCGCCGCCGCAGGAATCAGCACGGCAAGCGCCGTAAGTACATGCGAGCTTCGTCGCCACCAGCTTTCGCCGCGTAGCCAGTAATGCAGGCCAAGACAGCCATGCAGCCACACGCCGAGCAGCAATGCGGCCTGAGTCGCCATCGCCGCCGGCCAGATTATTGCGAGCGCTTTCGGATACGTCATCACCACGCCGGCCACGCCTGGTCCAACCCCGGCTTCATATAGGTGCGATCAACAACGCGACGAGCAGGCTACTGGCGCCGAGCCAAAGCTCGTTGCGCCGCGGGCGGGTTCGCAGGCGCGACAGCTTCCAAAGCGCGAGCGCCAAATGAAGGACAAAAGCCGAGACGAGAATCACAAAGCCGGGCGGCCAATGCGTGACGCCAAGCCGCCAGCGTTGCGCCGCCTCCATCGCCTCCAGGCTCCAGAGACCGAGCCCATGATTGAGAAAATGCGTCAGCGCGAACCTGAACGGCACAAGGCCCGAGGCGAGCCACAGCCTGTCGACGATAGTCCCGTTCCCGGAAGCCGCATGCAGTTTTCTGTGCAATCCCGGTCGGGAGGTTACAGGAGCGCGTCAAACAGGCGCAATGGGTGAGCCGAGATGACGGGGCTAGCAATTCACTCTGGATTCTTCATTCTCTTTCCTGCAATTCGGCGTGGGCAACGGCGATTGGCGTCGCTATGGTTGTGCAGTGCGGCAAAGCGTGGGGAATGGGGTATGGCGGCGTGGGGTCCGTATGTCTGGGAATGGGGTTCGATCCTGCTGCGCTGGCTGCATGTGACCACCGCGATTGCGTGGATTGGCGGCTCGTTCTTCTTCATGCATCTCGACGCCTCGCTGCGCAAAATGGGCAACATGAACCCGGGCGTTTCCGGCGTCTCGTGGCAGGTGCATGGCGGCGGCTTCTACGAGATGAGCAAATATACGCTCGCCCCGGCGACGCTGCCCGATCATCTGATCTGGCACAAATGGCAATCCTACTGGACCTGGATCTCCGGCTTTACGCTGCTGTGCTGGGTCTATTATGGCCAGTCGAGCTTCTTCCTGATTGATCCCTCCGTGATGGCGCTGTCGCCGTGGCAGGCCGCGATTATCGGAATCGTCGCGCTCGCATTGGGCTGGGTGGTTTACGATCTCATCTGTAAATCCCCGCTCGCCAAAAACGACGCCCTGCTGGCCGGAGTGGGCTTTGGCTACGTCGTGCTGACGAGTTGGGTGTTCAGTCTCTTGTTCTCAGGCCGTGGCGCGCTGATCCATACCGGCGCGCTGATGGCGACGATGATGACGGCGAACGTGTTCCTGATCATCATGCCCAATCAGCGCAAAGCCGTGGCGCGGCTGATGGCCGGCGAGGCGCCCGATCCGAAATGGGGCAAGGAATCCAAGCAGCGTTCGACGCATAACAACTACATCACGCTGCCCGTGCTGTTCCTCATGCTGTCTAACCATTATCCCATCCTGTACGCAAACCGCAGCGCCATTCCGGCGCTGGTGGTCTGCGTGATCGTGGCGGGCGCGCTGATCCGCTATTTCTACAACAACTTCCATTCGGACGAGGTGCGCGTACCCTGGTGGGCATGGTTGGTCGCGGCTGTAGCGATGTGGGGCGCGTTCTGGATCGCGACCTCCTCGTCGCCGGGAATGCGGCCCGCGTTGGGACTGGCCGATCTCCCGTCTATCAAGGCCGCAGCGGCTGACGAGCCCAAGGCGCCGCCCGAGGTGGTTCAGGTCGTCGGCACGCGCTGTTCGGTGTGTCACGCACCCGAACCCGGATGGGAAGGGATCGGCTTGGCGCCCAAGGGCGTGCTGCTCGATACACCCGAGCACATCGCCCATTTTGCGCCGGCGATCCGCATGCAAGCCGTGCTGACGCATGCGATGCCGCCCAACAACCTGACCGAGATGACCGAGCAGGAGCGCGCGGTTCTCGCGCGTTGGCTCGGCGTCGCGAACGTCGCCAGCAAGTGAAAGCGTGACGTATGAACAACAGGCCCGACGCCGCGCGCCGTCTAATGGCGCGCCTCGATGAATTCGCCCAATTCACCGACGCGCCTGGCAAGCTGACACGCCTTTATTTGTCGCCAGCCTACCGCGCCGCCTGCGAGCAGTTTGCGCAATGGGCGGACGGTCTAGGCCTTGCGCCGGAGATTGACGCGGTCGGAAATGTGCACGCGAGGTACGAGGGGCGGCGCGCTCGGGCGCCCGCGCTAATGATCGGCTCGCACATCGACACGGTGCGTGACGCGGGACGCTACGACGGCAACCTGGGCGCGCTCGCGGCGCTCGCGGTGGTGGAGGAACTTTCGGCCGCCGGCGTGCGGCTCGATCATGCGATCGACGTGGTCGCGTTCGGCGACGAGGAGGGCGTACGCTTTCCCACCGCCATGACAGGATCGCGCGCGCTGGCCGGTCTGCTGCCGGAGAGCGCGCTAGGCGTAAGCGGGACCGACGGCGTCACGCTCGCCGAAGCGCTGGTGCAGTTCGGCGGCGATCCCGAAAAGGCGCTGCGGCTGCGCGCTCACGGCGTCGCCGCCTTTGTCGAACTGCACATTGAGCAGGGTCCGGTGCTGGAGGCGGAAAATATACCATTAGGCGTGGTCGGCGCGATCAACGGCGCGACGCGCATGGCGGCGACGATCACGGGGACCGCCGGCCACGCCGGCTGCGTGCCGATGGGCCTGCGCAACGATGCGCTCGCCGCGGCTGCCGAGATGATCCTCGCGGTTGAAGCGCGGGGACAAAAGGAGCCCGATCTGGTCGCGACCGTTGGCCGGATCGACGCAGAGCCCGGCGCGGTCAACGTGATCTCCGGTCTGGTGCGCTTCTCGCTCGACATCCGCTCGCCGCGCGACGAATGGCGCCGTCGCGCGGTCAGCGACATCGTCGCCGCGCTACAGGCGATTGCGGCGCGCCGAGGCGTTACCCTAAGGCTGGCCCAGACCCACGATGCGCCGGCCTATGTCTGCGACCCCGGCGTAATCCGAGGTTTTGACGCCGCGCTCGTAGCCTGTGGCCAGAAGCCCTACCATCTGCCCTCCGGCGCCGGCCACGACACGATGACGATGGGCCAGATTACGCCCGCGGGCATGCTGTTCGTGCGCTGCAAGGGCGGGGTGAGCCACAATCCCGCGGAGTCGATCTCCGAGGCGGATTGCGCCGTGGCGCTGGAGACGCTGACGCGATTCGCAAGGGAATTTCGCGTGGCGGGGTGAGCCGGGCGGGTTAGCTGCGTATCCTCCTTCGGGGGTCTCGCTCGGCCTCTGTCAGCTATTCGGCTGCGCCACGATTCCGCATCAGTTCTTGATAACGACGGCTGCATCCATAATGGAGCCCTTGCGGTCCCTTGGGCTATGCCCTTGCCGCCATGACGAGCCTTTCCCGCTTTCAGAAATTGACGTTGCCGCGCGGAAAACCTTTCCCATTCCCGAGAGGATGGGTGCGTCGGTTGCCGCGGCCAACTAGTCGACGAGCGTCTGGCGCTTTGCTGACTACCGCGCTGTTAGCTTCAGGTCTGATGGCTCGGCGCAATTTTCGCGCTACCGACTCCGCGATCGCTTCGTACTTCGAGAGCTTCGGAGGAGGGGAATTCGATGCGCGGATTCGGTTGATCCGCCCGAGCCGGTTTTGCGTTGCCTGCACCTCGGGCGGGGAAGGGTGCTTTGCCCAGAGGCGGTAATGAAATGACCTTGTTAGGGTTCTTCAGTCGTTCTTGCCTTACGCTGCGCTCGCAGCGGCTGCGGAACGCTCATCTCACCGCAAACAGACTTTGTAGGACGAAGGAGTTCTTTGTGATTGATCCTGTTCCCGAAAAAGGCGCGGCCTTGTGCGAGCCGCTGTGTTTCGTACTTGGCCGTGATCACGACGGACATTGGGTGGTTCGGGAAACGCACGGGCTTTGCGGCGGCGTGTTCACCAGCGAGCGAGATGCGATCCGTTACGCTAAATTCGAAGCTGCTGAACGCAAGGTCGTGATCCGCGTCAATCCTGGTCCAACCGAGATCGACTGCTCGCACGAAATACCGCCGCAGCCCGCCGCTCAGGATTTGCTCGGCCTAAAGCCTAGTCCCGTGTGAGCAGGAGGCCCCGGCTCGTTTAATCCGCTACCGTCTTCGCCGCGCATCCCTGTAAAAATAGCCGCGTGCATCGCTTTGCCCGGGCCTGGATCGCCGGCGTGTCGGGGGCAGGGCGCTGTCCCAGCATGGCGGCGCGTTGCGGCTCCATGATCATCATGCCGCGCAACATGTCGGTCGCCTCCGCGGGATCGTCCAGTTCAATCAGCCCGAGCGCGCAAAGCCGGATCAGCAGATGCTGCATCGCCATTTGCGTACGCACAATCGCCTTTTCGTAGAAGGCGACCGCGATTTCGGGAAACGCGCCGCATTCGCCGATCACCAGCCGATTGATCGCGATCGTGCCAGGGCTCAGTGTCAGCGATCCGAATGCAACCAACATCCGTTCCAACTCAGCGGCGGGATCGGGGGGCTCACTGAGATCGTGTTCGATCTCGAGCACAACCCGGTCGATCCGTTCGGCCACCACATCGGCGAACAGTTCCGCCTTGGTGGGGACCAATCGATAGAGCGTCTTGGTCGACACCCCAGCGCCTTGCGCGACATCGGCAATACAGGCCCCGGCATAACCCTTCGTCTCGAACTCCGTGCCCGCTGCGTCGACGATCAGACGGAGAGTTTCCTCGTCTGAACGCACCTGCGGGCGACCTCGGCATCGCTTAGCGATAGCGGGTTCATGATTTACGATCATGATGGCTTTCCAAAATAATCTTGACAGTCCCTAGATAGCGCTTATTTTGGGAAACATCAAGTTTCCAAATTGAGCCAGACCGCCTTGCGACGGCCGCCTCAAAGGAAAGGGAGCGGGTCCATGTCTCAGCATCCTGGCAAGTTCATCGCGGAAAGTCCGGTTCCTGTAGCGGAGGCGCTGCCCGCCGGCGTCGAATCCAATTCGGCGCCCGCTGCCGCAAAACGCCGCCGACTTCGCCCGCTACTATTCGCTAGCGCAGGCCTGCTTGCGCTCGCCGGCGGCGGGTACTTTGGATGGAATTACTGGATGGTCGGTCGGTTTGGGGTGTCGACCGATGACGCTTACGTCCAGGCCGACAACAGCACGATTGCGCCGAAAGTCTCAGGCTATATCGCCGCCGTGCTGGTCGGCGACAACCAGCCGGTCAAGGCCGGCCAGACCATCGCTGTGATCGACGACCGTGATTTCCGGGTCGCGCTCGATCAGGCGAAAGCGGATGTGGCGGCCGCTGACGCGGCGATCGCGATCAGGCAAGCGACGCTCGAGGCGCAGAAATCGGCAATTGCCGCGGCCCGTGGAGCCGCCGACGTGGCCAAAGCCAACCTGACTTTCGCGGGGCAGGAGAACCAGCGCTATGCGTCGCTCGCCGCAACCGGCTACGGCAGCGTGCAGAACGCCCAGCAGGCGTCCTCGCGTATTGCCGCATCGCGTGCCGCCGCCGCTCGAGATTCCGCGACGCTAGACTCCGCGATTCGTCAGGTCGACGTCATGAAAGCCGAACTGGTCCAGGCCGAGGCCGCGCGGGCGCATAGCCAAGCCGTGCAGGAGCAGGCCGAGCTCAATCTCACCTATGCGACGATTACCTCCCCGGTTGACGGCGTGGTTGGCGCTCGCACGTTGCGGATCGGCCAATATGTCCAGGCGGGCACGCAGTTGATGGCGGTCGTGCCGGTCGCCTCGGCCTATATCGTCGCCAATTTCAAAGAGACCCAGCTCGCCGGCGTGCGGGCCGGCCAGAGCGTCGATGTCGAGATCGACGGTTACCCCGGCCAGTCGTTCCGCGGTCGCGTCGATAGCATCGCGCCGGCAAGCGGGCAGGAATTCGCATTGCTTCCGCCCGACAACGCGACCGGCAACTTCACCAAGATCGTGCAGCGCGTTCCCGTCAGGATCACGCTCGACGCGGCGCTCGCAGCCGATATCCTGCGGCCCGGCATGTCGGTTTCCCCAACGATCGATACGAAACCAGCGGCAAGTTCCACGCTCGCGAACCGCAATTAAGCCATCGACCTGACCAGAGCCCGAGGCTCGCCATGACCAACTCAGCCGTTCTCCCCGCAAGCGCAGTCGCCTTTCCTGCCCCGGGCGCGGCGGGCGCCAGCCTCAGCGCTTGGATCGCGGTGCTGGCAAGCATGATTGGCGCCTTCATGGCGATCCTCAACATTCAGATCACCAACGCTTCGTTGCTCGACATCGAGGGCGGGATCGGCACCGGCGTCGACAATGGGGCCTGGATCTCGACCTCGTACCTCATTCGCGAAATCGTCGTGATCCCGCTCACCGACTATCTCAGTCGTGTGTTCTCGTTCCGCCGCTACATCATCGCCAACGCGATCCTATTCCCGATCTTCTCAATCGGTTGCGCGTTCACGCACGATCTCGGCTCAATGATCGTGATGCGCGGCCTGCAGGGGTTTGCTGGCGGCATTCTGATTCCGATGGCGTTCACGATGGTGCTGACCAAGCTGCCCAAGGCGCAGCAACCGATCGGTCTCGCTCTGTTTGCGTTGTCGGTCACGTTCGCGCCGGCGATCGGCCCAACCATCGGCGGCTATATGACCGAGACCTATGGCTGGCGAACGATCTTCTTCATCAATGCCGTGCCGAGCTTGGCGGTGGTTGTCGCGCTTGCCCTCACGCTCGAGCGCCAGCCGATGCAACTGTTATTGCTGAAACAGGGCGACTGGGCTGGAATTGTTAGTATGGCGATCGGCCTCGCCGCTTTGCAGACCGTGCTGGAGGAAGGCAACAAGGACGACTGGTTCTCCTCGCCGTTCATCCTGCGGCTCGCGATCGTTGCCGTGCTTTTCCTCACAGCGTTCATCGCGATAGAACTGACGGTGAAGAAGCCGCTCGTCAGCCTGCGCCTGCTGGCGCGCCGAAATTTCGGTATCGGCGTGCTGGTCAACGTGCTGGTTGGTTTCGCGCTATTTGGCACGGTCTACCTCTTGCCGCAGTATCTAGGGCAGACGCAGGGTTACAACGCTGAGCAGATCGGCAACGTGCTTGCCTGGACGGGTCTGCCGCAATTGCTACTGATCCCCCTTGTCCCGATTTTCATGAAGCGCTTCGACGCCCGCTACATCGGCTCTCTCGGCATTGCCATTTTCTCGGCGAGTTGTTTCATGGACATTGCGCTATCAGCCGACACGGCCGGCGATCAGTTTCTCTTCCCCAATATCGTGCGCGCCATCGGGCAGGCGCTGGTGCTGACGCCCATCAGCGCGATCACTACCGGCGGCATCGGGCCGAGCGAAGCGGGCGCGGCATCTGGGCTTTCCAACATGCTGCGCAATCTCGGCGGCGCGGTCGGCACGGCTACGCTGGCGACGGTGTTGACCAAGCGCGAACAGTTCCACTCCAACATCATCGGTCAATCAGTGACGATTTATCGGCCTGAGGTGCGCGGCCGGATCGCCGATATGACCCATTATTTCCTGTCTCACGGGGTTTCCGACCCTGGGGCGGCGCAACATCAGGCTATTGCGGCGCTTGGCGGGATCGTCCGACGGCAGGCGCTGATCATGGGTTTCAGCGACACGTTCGCTGTGGTTGGCATCGTGCTCGCCATGGCGGCTATCGCGCTGCTGTTTGCGAAAAGGGTCAAATCGGCAGGAGCTGGGGCGCATTAGTCGCGCCCTATCGATGATAGCTTTCCGGCAGCATGCGAGGCTACTTTGGTCCCATCCCCGCGAACGCTCCCGTGAACCTCTTGGGCAGCGGCGGCGCATAAGGCCCCAGCTTTGAGGTCGCTAGGCCGAGCGAGACAAGCGCCTCGGCGAGCTTTACCGCTGCCGCAACGCCATCAACCACGGGTAGCCCATGCTCGCGGGAGAGCGACGCGGCCAGATCGGCCATTCCGGCGCAGCCCAGCACGATCGCCTCGGCATGGTCTTCGGCTTTCGCCCTGGCGATTTCCGCCGAGAGCTTTTCGCGCGCGCCAGAACCCGGCTCGTCCAGCGCAAGCACGGGGACCTCGCAGGCGCGCACGCGCGCGCAACGCCGGTCGAGGCCGTATTTCATCAGGTTCATCTCGATGGGCGCAATCGAACGCGAAAGCGTGGTGACGACGCTGAAGCGGTGCGCGATCAAGGATGCGACATGAAAGGCCGCTTCGCCGATACCAATCACCGGCCCCCGCGCGGCCGCTCTCGCAGCTTCAAGACCAGTGTCGTCAAAACAGGCGATCACGAAGGCGTCGGCGCCGTCGCGCTCGGCGCTGAGGATTTCCTCGAGCATGCCTGGAACGGCGAACGCCTCGTCGAAGTAGCCCTCGATCGAGGCCGGCCCGTGCGCGGGGTTGACGGCGAGGATTTCCGTGCCTGCCGCTGCGGCTGCACGCGCGGCAATTCCAATCCGCGTAGTCATGGCTGTGGTCGTGTTGGGGTTGACGACAAGGAGACGCATCAGGCTTTGCCGGCGTCCGAGCCTTGTCGCGCCTGGCGCGCATTGAGCAGCGTGATCGCGAACAACGCCGTCGAGATCACCGCCAGCGAGACGGCGGTGGTGGTCGTGCCGAGCGCGTAAATGTCAGGGTTGGTGACGGTGGTCGTCAGCGCCTGCAGTTCCATCGGCAGCGTATTGTGTTCGCCCATGGTCTGGCTGGAGCGCGCGATCTCGTCCCAGGAGAGGGTGAAACCAAACAGGCCGACGCCCACCAACGAGGGCACGATGATCGGGATGACAACATGCCAGAGCGTTTGCCACGGCGTCGCGCCGGCGTCGCGCGCGGCTTCCTCGTAGCGTGAATCAAAACGGTTGAAGATCGCGAACATCACCAGCAAGCCGAACGGCAGCGTCCAGGTCAGATGCGCGCCAAGGCCCGAAGTGAACTCACCCATGGTCGTCGTCAGATTGTCGGCGATCCAGGCTGGCCCATAGTTCTTCAGAGCGTCGTCGAGCACGCGAAATTCGAGCGCGATGCCAAGCGAAGTGACAATCGAGGGCACGATCAGGCTCGCCACCGTCGCGAAGAACAGAATGTCGGAGCCAAAGAACTTCTTGCGAAAGGCGAGCCCCGCCAGCAGCGACAATACGACAGTGATAACCATCACCACGAGGCCAAGCGCCAGCGAGCGCTTAAACGCGCCGGCGATGTCAACAATGCCGCCGCCCTCCCAGAGCTTGTAGAACCAGTGAAACGAAAATCCGTTCATCGGGAATGTGAGCCCGCCGGTCGGCCCTTGGAACGACAGGATGAAGATTACGATCATCGGGCCGTAAAGAAACAATACGAACAGGCCAAAGAAGGCGGCGAGTGCGTAGAAAGCGGGCGAGCGTCCCTCGTTCATGGCCTCAGAGTTCCTTGCGAACGTCGACGATGCGGTTGAGCACGGCGATGATCACCATGGTCGCGCCCAGAAGAATCACCGCGCTCGCCGCGGCGGGGGGGAATTGCAGCGCGTTCAGGCGTGTCGCGACGATCTTGCCGGCAGAGGCGATCTGTCCGCCACCCATTACCGAGAAGGTGATGAAGTCCCCCATCACGATAGTGACGACGAAGATCGAGCCAATCGCGATGCCGGGCTTCGAGAGCGGGATGATCACGTTGGTCAGCATCTGCCAGCCCGAAGCTCCGCCGTCGTAGGCCGCCTCGATCAGGCGTCTATCAATGCGCATCATCGAGTTGAAGATAGGCGCGACCATGAAGAAGGAGAACAGATGCACGAAGGCGAGCGCGACGGAGAATTGCGAGTAGAGCAGCCAATCGACGGGGTGATTGACGACGTGCATGGACATCAGCGCATCGTTGACGATTCCGTTTCGCCCGAGCAGCGGAATCCAGGAGATCATGCGGATCACATTCGACGTCCAGAACGGGATCGTGCAGATCAGGAACAGCACCATCTGCGTCGTCTGGGTGCGAATGTGAAAGGCGAGGAAATACGCGACGGTGAACCCGATAACCAGGGTCAGTATCCACACGATGATGCAGAATTTGATCGTCGACACATAGGTCGCAAGCATCGTGCACAGATCGGGAAGTTGCGTCAGACAGCCCTCGAAACTCTCGGTGTAGCTACGGGTCGTAAACGACGGCAGCATCGCGTAGTCGTTGTAATCCCAGAAGGAGACGATGACCACGAAACAGAGCGGCAATATGAAGAACACTAGGAAAACGAGGCTGAATGGCAGGGCCTGAACCCAACCGGGGACGCCGTGACGATCAAGGGAGCGAGCGGACATCGGCCTGCGGGGGTTAGTGATTGTTCAACGAAGCGCGGGCTGCCGGGAGGAGCGACCCGCGCGGGTCGTACGTAAAGGGATCAGCGATCGTCCGCCCGCTTGCGGGAGAACGCCGGCGTGGAGTCTGGGTGGTCGGCTTCAACGAGGGGAGCGCCTGCTCCCCCCAACCAGCGCCGG
>JAYTRP010000471.1:0-3918 GCA_043746145.1 Hyphomicrobiales bacterium
CAGGCGCTCCGCTTCCGTTTCTCGACCGACCCGCGGCTTTATACGTGGTCGCTTGCGTTCCTCGCCGAGTGCACAGCAAAAAAGGCGCGCGTCAACACCCTGCGAAAGCACCGCTTGGCGGTCTACTCGCAGGGCGTACTGAACCGGGTCGCAGCCGACGAGCGGCTCGAATACGACCGAATGGATCGCGGAATTCTCTACTTCTACCGCACACAAGCCTCGCTGGATCGCGGCGCGGAACGCATGAAGCTGCTCGAAGCGGCGGGTCAGAAGATCGAGATCCTGGATCGGCAAGGCGTTCTTGCGCTAGAGCCTTCGCTGTCCGCTTCGGGCGCCGTTATAGTGGGCGGCGTCTATAGCCCAACCGACGAGACTGGCGATCCCGCCAAATTCACTCGTGGGCTGGCCGACATTGTCGCTGCGCGCGGCGGAGAGATTCGCACCGGCGTGACAATCACGGGGATTGAAACGGCCGGCGGAGCGGCGACCTGCGTCGTCACCGACCAGGGCGCATTCAAGGGTGACGCCTACGTGCTTGCAATGGGGTCGGAAAGCCCACTTTTGGCGCGCAAGCTCGGAATCGCCCTACCGATTTACCCCATCAAAGGCTACTCGCTCACGATTCCGGTCGGCAATCATGTGCAGGCGCCCGGCGTCGCCTCGATCGACGAAGACAATCTGGTCGCGATCTCGCGCTTTGGCGACCGGCTCCGCGTGACCGCGACTGCCGAATTCGCGGGCTACGACACCAGTCACAAGCCGTCCGATTTCACCTTCATGAAGCGCGTCACCGAAGAGCTTTATCCCGATGGCGCCGATTACGATCGCGCCGAGATGTGGGCGGGCTTGCGGCCGATGACGCCAAACAATCTTCCACTGTTTGGCCGGCGCACGCTCGACAACCTCTACCTCAATTGCGGACACGGCCACATTGGCTGGACAATGTCGCACGGATCGGCGCGGATCACCGCCGACCTGATCGCGGGCCGCGAGCCCGCGATCCCGCTTGAAGGCTCGCTCGACTGAATGAGGAATTAATGCGACACGCAGCCCTCGACCTCGGCGTCCTACCTAGCGCAATCGATGGCGGCCTAGCGGAGCGTGCGGGGATTGGCCTCGTCGTGCTTGCGACCGACCAGACCCTCGAGCACGAATTTGCAGCGCTCATCCGCATTCCCGGCGTCGCGCTCTACGCATCGCGGGTTTTCAATGACAACGAGATCACGCCGACGACGCTGCGCGCGATCGGCCCGCGAATCGCGCCGGCGCTCGATCTGATCCTGCCGAGCGTCAAACTCGACGTTGTCGGGTTCGGATGCACTTCCGCGACGATGACGCTCGGCGAAGACGCGGTATTCGCAGCGATCCACAGCGTTCGGCCGCAAGCGCGCTGCACCACGCCGGTGACGGCGGCGCTTGCGGCCTTCCGCGCGATGGGGGCGGGCGCGATCGGACTGCTGACGCCCTACAGTCGCGAGATTAATGCTGGGCTCGTGAAATATTTCAATGGGCGCGGCGTCGACGTGGCCGCGGTCGCGACTTTCGACCGTGAAGACGACCGTGAGGCCGCACGCATTTCCGTCGCCTCGATCGAGCAGGCGGCCGAGCGACTCGCCGGCGCGCCCGATGTCGGGGCGATCTTCGTCGCCTGCACGAGCCTGAGGGTCGCCGAGGCTGTCACGCGCATCGAGCGCCGCACGGGCGTCGCGGTCACATCAAGCAATCATGCGATGGCGTGGCACTGCCTGCGGCTCGCAGGCCTCAGCGATGAGATTGCCAGCGCCGGGCGGCTGTTCTCGCTACCAATGGCGTCCTGAGCCCCTACTCCGCCGCCTGGGTGCGTAGCGCGGCGGCTCCAGTCTCGAACTGCAACTTGGCGAGCCGCGCGTAAAGTCCGCCCATCGCGAGAAGGCTCACATGTGTTCCCTCCTCCACGATCGCGCCGCCGTCGACCACGAGTATCCGATGCGCATTGACGATCGTCGCCAGCCGATGCGCGATCACTAGGGTAGTGCGGCCCTTCATCAGTTCGTCCAGCGCGGTTTGCACCAGCATTTCGTTGGCGGCGTCGAGCGCTGAAGTCGCTTCGTCGAGCAGCAGCACCGGTGCATCCTTGAGGAGCGCGCGGGCGATCGCGAGCCGCTGGCGCTCGCCGCCCGAGAGGGTCACTCCGCGCTCGCCCAGCTGCGTGTCGTAACCCTGCGGCAAGGCTGAAATGAATCCATGCGCAGCCGCGCGGC
This sequence comes from Hyphomicrobiales bacterium, assembly GCA_043746145.1. GTDB lineage: Bacteria > Pseudomonadota > Alphaproteobacteria > Rhizobiales > Beijerinckiaceae > Roseiarcus. The sequence continues at coordinate 2,241 of JAYTRP010000471.1, forward strand.
GGGCGGCGGTCTCGATCGCGGCGCGCGAGGCCCCGGGCGCGCCGTAAGCAATGTTGTCGGCGACGCTGGCGCCAAAGATGAACGCCTCCTGTGGCACCAGCGCGATGCGGGCGCGAAGCGCCTTCGGATCGACCTTGGCGATGTTCACCCCATCGAGTGTGATGGCGCCGGCGCTGGGATCGTAGAAGCGTTCGATTAGTTGAAACAACGTCGATTTACCCGCGCCCGAAGGACCGACAATCGCCACCACCTCGCCTGGCGCAACGGCGAAGCTCACATTGGAAAGCACGGGGTCAGCTTGGCGCGTGGGGTAGGCGAAGCCCACGCGGTCGAAGCGCAACTCGCCACGCGGCGGGGTTGGCAAGGTAAGCGGCTCCGGAGGAGCGACGATGCGCGGCCGCACCGCGAGCAGGTCGCCAATGCGAGCGGCGGCGCCGGCGGCCTGCGACACCTCGCTCCAAACCTCCGACAATTGCCCCATCGCGCTCGCCCCGAGCACGGCGTAAAGCAGGAATTGCGTGAGCACGCCCCCCGTAAGGCGCGCCTCGATCACATCGCGAGCGCCGAGCCAGAGGACGAAGACCACGCTGGAAAAGGCAAGAAATATCGCGGCTACGGTCACATACGAGCGCGCGACAGTCATCGTTCTGGCAGCTTCGTAGGCACCGTCAGCTGCGGCGCGATATCGCTCGGCAGTGAACGTTTCCGCGCCGAACGACTGCATTACGCGAACGGCGTCGAGGCTCTCGGTTGCAAAAGCGGTCGCCTCGGCGAGCGTCTCCTGCGCACGACGCGAACGTTCCCGCACCGAACGCCCAGCCGCGTAAAGCGGAAGCACGATGACGGGAATCGCGATCAGCACGTAGGTCGAGAGCTTTGGGCTGGTCGCAACCATCATCGCCATCGCGCCGACGAACATGAAGATGTTGCGCAGAGCGACCGAGGCCGACGAACCGAAAGTCGCCTTGAGCTGCGTCGTGTCGGCGCTGAGGCGCGAAACGATTTCCCCAGTCTTCTCGGAGTCGAAAAAGCTCGGGTCCAGCGTCGTCAGATGGCGAAAGAAATCGCCGCGCAGATCGGCGACGATTCGCTCGCCGAGCGTCATGACGAGGTAGTAGCGAAGGCCCGAAGCAATCGCGAGCACCGCCACCACGCCGATCAGCACGCCAAAATAGGTGTGCACCAGACCGGACCGGCTTTCGTGGAAGCCATGGTCGATCATTTCCCGAATGGCGTAGGGCACGACAAGGGTGGCCACAGACGCCACCGCCAGCGCCAGTAAAGCCAGCGCGATGCGACCTCGATGGAGGCGGGCGTAGGGGATGATTGGCCGCAAAGCGGCGAGCGAGACGCGCGCCCGAGGGGCCTGAGCGTCGGAAACCAAAGACATCCTTAGCTGAGCTCCCGAGCCGTTAACCATTGTTACGTACCAGCGCTGTCAAAAAATCAAGCGGACCCCGCAACTCGTCCGCTATAGCGCGCTTGTGTCGCGGGCGTGGCTGAATTATAGAGTCCTCAACTGCATAGAGCCGCCGGTCCGCCGGGCGGCTCTCTTTTGTTGCCTAGAGGTACGCGCCATGAAGTCCGATATCCACCCCAACTACCATCTTATCAAGGTCGTGATGACCAACGGTGAGGAATTCATGACCCGCTCGACGTTGGGCGAAGTGGGCGGAAA
>JAYTRP010000472.1:0-3915 GCA_043746145.1 Hyphomicrobiales bacterium
CCTATTTTCTGCAGCAATGGGCTCACGATACATGGAATATATCAGTTGGGCCGGTAATAACATTACAAGACGTCGATGTTGCCACGGAAGTATCTATCAGGGCTTTGGATGAAAGTTTCTTTAAAATGCGCTTTGATAGGTGTACTCCATCCGAACGCCGATATATGAGAGCGCTTGCGCAGCTTGGACCAGGGCCGCACAGATCCGGGGATATCTCTGAGGCCCTTGGCTTAAAGACTACCAGTGTTGCTCCCGTACGATCCAAGTTGATCGGCAAAGGAATGATTTATTCGCCTGCTCACGGGGATGCAGCGTTTACTGTACCCATGTTCGATGCGTACATGCGGAGAGCAATGCCCTCGGCAAATTAGCATATTAGATGTGCCTGAAGGCTGCGCCGCAGACTTGTGTCATCCGCTCTAAGGTTCTGCCACGAACTTGAAGCCGCTTCTGTCGAATGGACGCTTGGCAGTGCCAAATAGCTCAGCCTGCCATCCTTGCTTATCCTCGCCCCTCCAGCGCCTCCTTCCCCGCCAACACCGCCGCCTCCGGCGCAACCCATGCGAACTCCGTCATCTGGTGACGCGCCCAGGTGAACTGGCGCTTGGTGTAGGCGCGGGTGTCGCGCACGCCGAGCGCGGCGGCTTCGGCGAGCGAGAGCCGGCCTTCGAGATGGGCGATCAGATGCGGCACGCCATGCGCACGCATCACGGGCAAAGCGGGGTCGAGCGCGCGGGCGTCGAGCTTTGCGACTTCCTCCAGCGCGCCCGCCGCTAGCATCGCGGCGAAACGACGCTCGATCGTTGCGTTGAGCGTCGCGCGTTCGGGGGCGAGGAACAGCCCGCACCAATCGTCGGGCGCCAATGCGGCCGGCGCGCGTGCGTTCTGGAACGCGGTGAGCGAGCGCCCGGTCGCGGCGAATACTTCGTGCGCCCGCAAAATTCGCTGACGATCGCTCGGGCGCAAGCGCGCGGCCGTCTCTGGATCGAGCGCGGCGAGCCGCGCGTGCAGCGCCGGCGTCTTCTCGGCGTCGGCAAGTGCGCGTACATGCTCGCGCACCTCAAGGGGAACCTCGGGAATGTCGGAGAGCCCCTGCGTCAGCGCGCGGAAATATAGTCCCGTCCCGCCGACAAAGATCCAGGGCGGCGCGCTTTCCCGCAGAATGCGCTTGGCCAACTCGACCCATCGGCCGGCGGAGAAATTCACCGACCCATCGATCTCGCCGAACAGGCGATGCGGCGCAAGGCTCGCCTCGGCTGCATTAGGTCGCGCGGTCAGCACGCTGAGATCGCGGTACACCTGCATGGAATCGGCGTTGACGATCGTCCCGCCGAAAGCTTGCGCAAGCGCAATGGCGACAGCGGACTTGCCGCTCGCGGTCGGGCCTGCGATGAGAAGCGCGCGCGGCTTCATTTGGCTGAAGCCTTGCCGGAAATGCTCATGCCCGCCTTTGTCGCCACGCTCGTCGCCAACCCCGCTGCGCCCAGCCTCAGCGATGCAATGCGCGTCCGCGCGGCGCAAGCCCTGCCGGGGTTTCAAACGAGCCGCTGGCTGGACCCCGATATCGCCGCCGACCTCTATTTCGAGGGTGATGAAACAGCGTTAACCGTCCTTGCGCCCATCGCCGCCGAAGCGGGCTGCGATGTCATCGTGCAAGCGGTCGCGGGCCGCGACAAGAAGCTGTTGGTCGCCGACATGGATTCGACGCTGATCGGCCAGGAATGCATCGACGAACTCGCCACTGTCGCCGGGGTCGGCGCTTATGTCGCCGAGATCACCGAACGCGCGATGCGGGGCGAACTCGTGTTCGAATCGGCCTTGCGCGAGCGTGTCGCGCTGCTGGCGGAACTGCCGGTAAGCGCGATCGACGACCTTTTGCGCGACACGATCAAGCTCAACCCGGGCGCAAAAACGCTTGCCGCGACCTTTCGACAGCGCGGCGGCTACTTCGCCATCGTGTCGGGCGGCTTTACGCCCTTCACCAGCGCAATCGCCGTTAAACTCGGGGCCGACGAGCATCGCGCCAACCGGCTCGGCATCGCTGGCGACCGGCTTACTGGCAAAGTGGTCGAACCAATCCTCGGCGCCGACGCCAAGCTGATGGCGCTTCGCGAACTGCGCGCTAAATTCGACTTGGCCCGCGAGCAGACGCTCGCGGTGGGAGATGGCGCCAACGATCTGCCGATGCTGCAGGAGGCAGGCCTCGGCGTAGCCTATCGGGCAAAGCCCAAGGTGGCTGCCGCCGCGAAAGCGCGGGTCGAGCGGTCCGATCTAACCGCCTTGCTTTACGCAATGGGAATCGCACGGGCGGATTTCATTGTGAGTTGATGCGTTTGCCAGCGGGCAGGCGCTGGGACCCCGAATTGCGAAAAACCTATCGATCGCGCTGGAGAGCGCAAGCCCGACGCGTAAGCGCGCAAACAGTCGTGCAAGCAACCATCGTAAGTTGCGTCGAATGTAATCCCTACGTGCAGATACAAAACAGGTCCCGTTAACGAAAGACTCCAGCCCAAATATCTTTGTAATTCAAAATTAAGCATCGTGACGCAACGTAAAAGCTTGTGCGGCAAAACCAAATCAGAATAATTGAAGACTTGGCGCCGGATTGCGAAACTTGTTGCGAAATGCGAGATAGAGATGACGGACAGCCATGCGCTCGCGCACACGGACGACGTCGCACTCTTAGTCCCATCGCAATTGCCTACAGTGACGCTCTACGGCACGATCCTGGTGGTGGACGACGATCCCGACGTCTGTGAGTTCCTCAATCTCGCGCTTGAAAACTTAGGAATGACACCGTGTTGCGCGAGCAATGCGACCGAGCTTTGTGACATGGTCGACCGTCTGCGCCCAGCGGCGATCCTTCTGGATCTGGCGCTTGGGCAAACCGACGCCATCGTCATGCTGACGCTGTTGCAAGAGCGCCAATACAAAGGCCCCGTCGTTTTGATGAGCGGCAACTACCTCAGCGCCCTGCATCATTCCAAACGCATTGGCGTTCGCCTCGGCATCGATGTCGCGGGCGTTCTGGCCAAGCCTTTCGGCCTCCCGGAACTCCGCGAAAGCCTGGGCGCGGCGCTGATGACCAGCCGACGTTCCGCCTTTCAGCAGCAGGCGCCCGCTCTGACCATTTCGCTGGAAGATGCGATCAGGGATGGGCAAGTCGAGTTTTGGTTTCAGCCGAAGATTGATCTGGTCAATATGGAGCGCGCCGGGATCGAAATCCTGTCTCGAGTGCGGCGCCCCGACTTTGGCGTGCTTAATCCGGCGAGTTTCCTGGATGGCGCTTCGCCCGCGAGCTTGCGGTGGCTTGCGACAGCGGGTTTGCGCGAAAGTATGCGAGCGACCAGAGAATTGTCTCCTCGCGGCAGGTCCACCTCGATCGCGATCAACATTGCGCACTCGACGCTCGACTGCGACGGTTTTCTCGAAGAACTGAAGTCCATACGAGACGACATCGACCCTCAAGCTGACATTACGCTGGAGATCACCGAGACGGATCTAGGCGAGGGAGACGCTCCCGATCGGTTCTGCACGCGGGCGGTGCTGCATGGATTCAAGATCTCGGTCGACGATTTCGGCCACGGCTACGCCACCTTCGAAAGGCTGCGGACGATGGCGTTCTCCGAGTTGAAAATTGAACGCTCGTTAGTTCATGGCTGCGCGCAGGACACGGCCATGCAGAAAATCTGCAGCGCCTCTGTGCGCCTCGCGCATGATTTTCGCGCCAACGCCGTCGCCGAAGGGGTCGAGCGCGCCGAGGATCTGGAAATGGTGCGTTTGCTCGGGTTTGATCATGTTCAGGGCTATCACTTCGCCAAGCCGGCTCCGTTGAGCGCCCTTTGACCAAGGGCCGACGACAGTTCAGCACAGGGGCGTCGAACCACTAAAAGATTCGTAGCGCCCATGTATAGA
>JAYTRP010000473.1:0-3905 GCA_043746145.1 Hyphomicrobiales bacterium
AAAGTGAGGGCTGCCGCGCAAACCACAGGATCGCACGAGACGCGGTAGCGTGGCGAGGAAGAGCTACTGGAGCAGCCCGGGCGGGGCGCGCGCCTCGGACGACCTTTTCGAATTGGGCAGGCTCGCGGCAAGCTTGCCCAAGCTCGACAAACCCCAGTTGCTCCTGAGCTGGCGCAATCAACTCGGCGGAACCGCGCCCGCCCATCTGCCGGGTTGGCTGTTGGCGCGCCTGCTCACCTTTCGCCTTCAGGCGCAGACCTTTGGCGATGTCGACCCGGTCGTGTTGCGAAAGCTGAAGCGCGGCGAATTTGCGGGGGACTCGGATTTCGTCCCCTTCGCCGTCCGCTCGGCCGCCACGCGCGACGGCGCCAATCTCAGGCCCGGCGCGCTGCTCGCTCGCGAATGGCGCGGCAAGCTGGAACGCGTAACCGTGCTCGACGAGGGGTTCGCCTGGAACGGTAAGACCTACGCCGGCCTTTCGCAGGTCGCCAAGGCGATCACCGGCACGAACTGGAATGGCCATCGCTTCTTCGGCCTGCGGACGGGCGATGCTGCGGCAAACAAGGACACGATCCCGAAAGCAGCCCGGCGTGCATTGCCGAATCCGCGTTCGGATTCGCATTCGGAGCCGCGCCGATGAAACCTGACCCGCGCAAAGCGAACCTGCGCTGCGTGATCTACACCCGCGTCTCCTCCGACAGCGGCCTCGAACAGGAATTCAATTCCCTAGATAACCAGCGCGAGGCCGCCGAAGCCTACGTCAAGAGCCAAGCCCACGAGGGCTGGAGGCTGATCCGCGACCGCTACGACGACGGTGGATTTTCGGGCGGGTCGATAGAGCGCACCGCCCTCACGAAGCTTATGGACGAGGTTCGCCGGGAACGGATCGACATCATTGTCGTCTACAAGGTCGACCGGCTCACTCGCTCGCTCGCCGACTTTGCAAAACTCGTCGAACTCTTCGACGAACACAACGTCTCGTTCGTCTCGGTGACCCAGGCTTTCAATACGACGACCAGTATGGGGCGGCTTACACTCAACGTGCTGCTGTCCTTCGCTCAGTTCGAGCGCGAGGTCACCGGCGAGCGCATCCGCGACAAGATTGCGGCTTCCAATAGGAAGGGCATCTGGATGGGCGGCGTCGTGCCGCTTGGCTATCGCGTCGAGAGTCGCGCGCTGCACATCGTCGAGGATCACGCCGCCGTCGTGCGCGAGATTTTTGCTCGCTATCTCGCCCTCGGATCGGTGGTCCGGCTGAATGCGGCGCTGGATGGCGACAATGTCACCCTGCCGATCCGCGTCGACGGCACGGGGCGCAAGACGGGCGGCGGCTTCTTCAGCCGCGGGCATCTATACAAAATCCTGTCGAACTCCATTTACGTCGGCCGTCTCGGCCACAAGGGGCAGCTCTACGAAGGCCAGCACTCGGCGATCGTGGACCCGCAGACCTGGGACCGTACGCATGCGCAACTCGCCGAGAACGCTCCGCCCAGGACCGGTCGGGCTTGCTCCACCGGGGCCCTGCTCGCTGGCAAACTCTACGACGATCGCGGCTTCCATATGAGCCCGAGCGAGGTCGCCAGGGGGTCCAAACGATGGCGATACTACGTGTCGCAGGCGATTCAGCGGGGGCGCAAGCAAGATGCGGGGTCGGTACCCCGCGTTTCCGCACCACAGTTGGAAGGCGCAGTCCTCGACATGTTGCGTGCAGCGATCCCCGCCGAACGCCGATTATCGCAGGAAGCGGTCAGGGCCGGAATAGAGAGGGTCGTTGTCGGGAAGAGCGTCCTGAGCCTCCGATTGCGAGACGAAGAGAACCCCGACGCTCCCGCGATCCACCTTTCGATCCCCTGGTCGCCAGCGCCGACGCGCCGACAGCGCGAGATCCTGCAAGGCGACGGCCATCGTGCTTCCGACCTGCGACCGATGCGGACCGAGGCGCGGCGCGCGTTTGCGTCCGCCTATGGCAAAGCCCGCGATTGGCTCGATCGTCTCGTTAGCGATCCCGCAACTTCAACCCAAGACATTGCGGCGCGCGAGCAGCGCACCGAGCGCTCGATCCGCCAAACGCTGTCGCTGGCCTTTCTCGACCCTGCCCTTGTCGCGGCGGGGTTCGAAGGGCGATTACCGCGCGGGTTCGGACTCAAGCGTCTGATGGACCTCCCGCCGGCTTGGCCGGAGCAATGGCACGTCCTCGGATTGGACAAACCGGCTCGGCGCTGATCTCGTTCAATACGACCGCGAAAAGCCCGATACTGGCGCAGTGGCTCAACGGGCAATCGGTCGCGAAACCCTTCGAGGATTCTCGCGCCCGCCGTCGCGCCAGGAAACGGAATTTTGGGCGCAGAGACAGGCGGTCGAAACATGCACATAGCCGCCTGAATTGGCGCGCCAAAGTGATCGCAGACTACGCCAAGCCGTCGCAAGCGCCTGATAACTCCACATAACCTGCGGTTGGGGAAACCACCGCAGTTATCGCAGACTGCCTGGTGGAGCTGTGGGGAATCGAACCCCAGACCTCTGCAGTGCGATTGCAGCGCTCTCCCATCTGAGCTACAGCCCCGGTCGGCGCGCTCTTACGTGCGCCGACGGCGAGTGTCAACGCAAATGCGGCTAGGCGTCGTCGCGCCTTACGGAGACCTCATGCGCGCTGTTCTCGACATCGTTTTTCTGGTCCTCAACCTTTACAGCTACGTGATCATCGGCACCGCCGTCCTGTCGTGGCTGATCGCCTTCAACGTGGTCAACATGCGCAACGACCTCGTGCGCTCGATCTGGAACACGCTTCACGCCCTGACCGAGCCGTTCCTCCAGCGCATCCGCCGCTTCCTCCCCAACACCGGCGGCGTCGACCTTTCGCCCGTCGTGCTGTACCTGCTGCTGCTGTTGGTCGAACGCATCATCGCGCTCTACATCTATCCTTACGTGTTCTGAGCGCGGCATGAGCAAAACCGCCTCGGGGCGCTTTTTCGAGGATTTTCGGATCGGGGAAACGCTGCGTCACGCGACGCCGCGCACGCTGAACGCGGGCGACGCTTCGCTCTACAGCGCGCTCTATGGCTCGCGTTTCGCGGTGCAGAGTGCCGACACCTTCGCGCAAACTTTGGGCTATGCGCGCGCGCCGATTGACGACCTGCTGGCGTTCCATGTCGTATTTGGCAAAACTGTGCCTGACGTATCGCTGAACGCCGTCGCCAATCTGGGCTATGCCGAGGGGCGGTTTCTCAAAACCATCTATCCCGGCGACACGCTCAGCGCGGTCTCGCAAGTGATCGGCCTCAAGGAGAATTCCAACCGCCAGACCGGATTGGTCTATGTGCGCACGCGCGGCCTCGATCAGCACGGCGAGGCGGTGCTGGAATATGTGCGTTGGGCGATGCTGCGCAAGCGCGATCCCGATGCGCCCGCCCCCCAGACGCATGTGCCTGACACCGCCGCCCGTGTGGCCCCCGAGGCGCTGGGCCAAGCCTGCCCGCGCATCGACCCGAAACTTTACGATTTCGGCCTCGCGGGGGCGCCTGAGCGCTTCGGCGATTATCGGGTGGGAGAGCGCATCGACCATGTCGACGGCGTCACGGTCGAGGAATCCGACCACATGCTGGCGACCCGCCTCTACCAGAACACCGCGAAGGTGCATTTCAACCAGTTCAGCGAGGCGCAGGGGCGCTACGGGCGGCGATTGATCTACGGCGGCCACGTGATCTCGCTCGCCAGGGCGTTGAGCTTCAACGGGCTCGCCAACGCCTTCCACGTGGCGGCGATCAATGCGGGGCGCCATGTCGCGCCGATGTTTGCGGGCGACACGTTGTTCGCGTGGAGCGAAATTCTGGAGGTGGCGGAGATCCCCGGCCGCACCGACGTCGGCGCATTGAGAGTACGCCACGTCGGCGCAAAGGACCGCCCCT
>JAYTRP010000474.1:0-3898 GCA_043746145.1 Hyphomicrobiales bacterium
GGCCGATCATGATGACGACCTGCGCGGCATTGTTCGGAGCATTGCCGCTCGCTTTTGGGTCAGGCGAAGGGTCAGAGCTTCGGCACCCGCTGGGAATTACGATTGTCGGCGGCCTGCTGTTCAGCCAAGCGTTAACTCTCTATACAACTCCTGTTATCTTCTTATACCTCGATCGATTTGGTAAATGGGCAGGACGAGTTTGGCATCGCGTTTATTTCAGGAGCGCGGCGGCTGGAGAGGCGCAGGCATAGGGGCATCCTTCCCCTGGTCGGTCGCGATTTTGTTTGCTGCGCTTCCCGGGCTTGGCGGATGTGTTGCTGTCGGCCCGGACTATCTTAAGCCCGCCGCCATCGTGCCCGCTGAGTATAAAGAAGTGAGTGGTTGGAAGCTCGGTTCGCCCCGTGATGACCGGGCTAAAGGGCAATGGTGGAAGACCTTTAAAGACAGCGAGCTGGATCGCTTGGAGGCTTCTGTCCGAGTTTCAAATCAGACGCTAAAAGCAGACGAAGCAAACTACCGGCAAGCGCTTGCGTTGATATCTGAGGCTCGATCGAGTCTGTTTCCCGTTCTGAGCGCCACTCCTTCTATTGAGCGCTCCAATCCGGCTACAACCACCGTCAATTCGCAGATTGCAGGCTCTTGGACGCTCGACGTGTGGGGCCGTGTGCGTCGAACTATCGAGGAAGAGGGCGCCGCGGCTCAAGTGAGCGCTGCGGACCTTGCCAATGCGACCTTGTCGGCTCAATCGACCTTGGCGCTGGCCTATGCCCAAGTGCGTGAAGCCGATTCGCTGCACGATCTGCTAGGCGATACGGTCAATCAGTATCAACGCTCGCTGAATATCGCGGAAAATCAATATAATGCCGGCACGACAGCGCGTTCCGATGTGATAACTGCGCAAGCACAAGTTCTGTCCACTCGCGCTATGGAAATCAACACAGGAGTGGCGCGGGCTCAGAATGAGCACGCAATCGCGATGTTGATGGGTAGGCCTCCCTCGGAGGTCGCGGTATCGCACCGCAAGCTGCCCGAAAGCGTACCCACGATTCCCGTTGGGCTTCCCTCGACGCTCCTCGAGCGACGACCCGACATTGCGGCTGCCGAGCGGATGATGAAAGAGCAGAATGCGGCTATTGGCGTCGCCATCGCGGGTTATTATCCCGACATCACGCTCTCAGGCGCGTTCGGTTACGTGGGCGATCCGTTCGTAAAGCAAATTGCGGGCGTGAATCCGATGTGGTCTTATGGGCTTTCGATCGCGCAGACACTTTTCAATGGCGGCCTCACCGCGGCGCAAGTCGAAGTGGCCAAGGCGGCCTATGATTCAAGCGTCGCTACTTACCGCCAGACTGTCTTATCGGCGTTTCAGCAAGTCGAGGACCAACTCGCGGCGATCCGGATCTATAGTACAGAGGTGAGAGTCCAGGTCGAAGCTGTCAAGATCGCTGAGCAAGCTGTTTTGATCGCACTGAACGAGTATCGCGCAGGCACTCAGAACTTTACGACAGTCGTAACGGCTGAGGCGCTCGCTTTGCAGGACGAAGAATCTTTACTCTCGACGCGGGCGTCGCGATTAGGCGCGGCGATTTCTCTGGTCGTCGCGCTGGGTGGCGGATGGGTTGAAGCAGATTTGCCCAAAACAGCGCCCGACGGGCCGCCCGACTCGGACTACTCTCCTAAAAGCGCTGTCGCAGTCACGCCATGAGAGCGCTTGCGCCACGCTGACCGCATTGGCATAAAGCGTGTTCTCCTCCAGATAGGAAAACTCCAGCGGCTATGGCGCAATTTTCGGAACGCGTTTTTTCCGGCGTGCAACCCACAGGGACATTGCACCTGGGAAACTACCTCGGCGCTCTCAAGCGTTTCGTAGAAATGCAGGCCACTCATCCATGCATATACTGCGTGGTCGATCTTCACGCGATGACCGCAGGCCATAATCCAGCGCAGCTCGCGCGCAACACGAGAGAAGTCACCGCCACCTTCCTCGCCTGCGGAATAGATCCGCAGAAGAATATTGTTTTCAACCAAAGTCGCGTCTCACAACATGCTGAACTCGCATGGGCGTTGGACTGCGTGGCTCGCCTCGGTTGGCTGAATCGTATGACGCAGTTCAAAGAGAAAGCCGGTAAAGATCGCGAAAATGCGTCCGTCGGATTGTATAATTATCCGGTGCTGATGGCTGCGGATATTCTTCTCTACCAAGCGACCCATGTTCCCGTGGGCGACGATCAGAAACAGCACCTCGAACTCTCTCGAGACATCGCACAGAAATTCAACTTGGATTTTGCGGCGGAGATCGCTGAGCACGGATTCGGTGACGCTTTCTTTCCTCTTCCCGAGCCGCTGATAAGCGGTCCCGCCACCCGGGTCATGAGCTTGCGAGACGGCACCAAAAAAATGTCAAAATCCGATACGTCGGAGTATTCCTATATTGCCTTGACCGACGACGCCGATGCGATAGCGCAGAAACTTCGGAGGGCGAAGACCGACGCCGAGCCGCTTCCCGATGAGCTTGAGGGACTAAAAGGCCGAGCAGAGGCAGATAATCTGGTGGGTATTTTCGCCGCGCTGAACGATTCGACGAAGGTTGAGGTGCTAAAACAGTTTGGCGGCTTCCAATTCTCCGCCTTCAAGAACGCTCTGATCGATCTGTCCGTGGCGAAGCTCTCGCCGATTCGTGCTGAGATCATGCGGCTTAGTGCAGATCCCCAGTACGTAGATTCGGTTCTCGCTTCGGGAGCGGACAAGGCCCGGGCAATCGCGGTACCGCATATGAATGCTGTTAAAGATATTCTGGGCCTGCTGCGTTGAGCCACATAAAAGTTTTAGTGCGCTAAATGCGCGGTGTCAGTTTGAATACGCCGATATGTAGCGAAAAATCGGTCTCAGGGCTCCATACCTTGATTATGCGTAGCTGATCGTGTTCTGCGCTGCGATTGTCGGTTAACGACTTTATGGTTCGCTTTGCGTTAATCTGAGTGCAGATGATTCGAGCCTTGGGCGGGAAGGCGCGGGTCAGGTCGGCGGCGGCTCGCCGGCGCTGAGAGGTAGCCTGGCTACCCGGGTCTTGGGGGACTCAAACTTGCTTATCGATACAGCGCGAAAACCTAGCGCAGTTGCGGATCGCGAAAGGCGTGGGCGGCATCTATTTGGATGCAGGCTAAGCATCGTCGCCTTTGCGGCAGCGTTTATTCCGCAATCGACCAAGGCGGCGGAGGTCGCACTGACAGATGCCGATATGGCGACGGTTATGTTGCTGGTGCTTATAGCGTCGGCATCGTTGACCGCCGCGTTGATTTTTATCGTTCACCGAAGATGGAAGCGGCGAGAACGTGACCTAACCGGCGAATTAGAACGAACACGCGCTGGGCTCGACAGAGCCAACCTTTTTCTCGCCAGCGAGCCGCAAATTCTCGTTGCGTGGGACAAGTCGGATGCGGAACCGCGGGTCGAAGGAGAATTTTCGCTTATCGCCGATGCTTTGTCTCCCAGGCGAATTCTGGCCTACGGTAGCTGGTTAGAGGCGGCTGTCGCTATCAGGATCGAAGAAGCCGTCGCGAAGCTACTATCACGCGGCGAGGCATTTTCTTTTACCGTCGCCGGCCTGAAAGGCCGACATTTCGAGATTGCTGCACGGGCTGTTGGAGGCAATGCAGTAATGCGGATTCGCGATGTTTCGGGAGATCGCCTGCAACTCGTTCGATTGCAGCAGAACCATGCAGCGGCGGAAGACGCAGTGGAGGGATTGCGGCGATTGTTGGATCTCACTCCCAATCCCGCCTGGGCCCGCGACCGAAGCGGTAATCTGACGTGGACGAGCGCAGCCTATATGCGCGCTCTTCAGACTAAAGATGGCAAGGACGGGCCCGCCCGCGTGATCGAGCTGTTTGACAAAGGC
>JAYTRP010000475.1:0-3893 GCA_043746145.1 Hyphomicrobiales bacterium
TAGCTGTGCGATTTGGAGCTAAAGGACTACTGTCTCAGAAGCGTCTGGTGGACTCCATATGACCACCGAACGGAGTCGTTACCGCGGCAAGAATCCAGAGATGACAAATTTCTTTGCAATTGCATCGGGATTTTTTGGTGAGCGCGGAGGGAATCGAACCCACGACCCTCTGATTAAAAGTCAGATGCTCTACCTATTGAGCTACGCGCTCGCCGTATCGGCGCAAGTGCCTACCGCTTGGGAGCGGGCGGGTCAAGCGAACGAGCGCTTTCGCGGTTGAGCCATACTGTCGCGCTACGTTGCGCGCTCGACGATTTCGCTGCGCTTGAGCCCCATGGCGACCGCAAGCCATTTGAGGCGATCGGCGACCACTTCGCTGTCGGGCGCTCGCGCCGTAGGGTCGACCTCGAAGATCAGGCGGTCGCGGGCGACTGTGAGGCGTGCGCTCGCCAGGACGCCCGGCGCGCAGCCGGAAAACCGATAAGCGAGGCGGATTGCGCGGCCCAGGATCTTCGCGCGTCGCCGGGCGCCGGCGCCGAGCAGACCGATCGCGGGCTCAAGCCAGTTCGCGTCCGCCGGCCCGTCGTAGCGGTTGTGCAAGGCGGCGGCCAGGAATGCGCGCTCGCGATGCTCGACGCCGATGAATGGAAACGACAAGGTGCGGCGGAAACTCTCTTCCGCGCGCAGTTCCGGCGCATCACGCCACCCAATATCCGAGAGTGCGCAGACCGCGACTCGCAGTCGCGCGTCCGCCGCCGCCTCTCCTGGAAACAAGCCTTCGGTCCAGTCCACCAGCGCCGCTGCGAACTCAGGAACCCGCGCAAGCGGCAGCCCGATCAGCCGGGCGCCCTCGATCAGTGGATCGCAATAACGCTCCTCCTGTGTGAGAAGGGAAAAGAGCAGCCCCTCGCGTAGACCTAGAGCCGAGAACACGACGCGCTCCGGGGCTAGCCGTTTCAGCACACGATCGAGCGTGATCGCGGCTGCGGGCAAGGTTCGCGCGCGCCGATCCGCCACGCCAGGCGTCGCGGCGAGGCGAGCGGGTGAAAGCCGTAGCAGCGTTTTGGCGAAGGCGCGCGCCTCGGCAAGCGGCATCCCGTAGCCGTGCACGACCTTCACGGGCGCGCCCGTCGCTTCCATGTGCGCCTTGGCGATGGCGCGCCAGCCCCCGCCAACGGCGTAGAACACCGGCTTGGCCAAGGTGCGCGGTAGGTTGGCGGCGAGGATATCGTCAATTTGGCGTTTGGCCTCGACTCTCCCTCCGGCCAGCATCGATTCAACCGGCAGCGCGCCGAGCGGGAGGCTCACCGAAACCTCGCCGACATGGTCGTCTTGCGCTTCCGCGACTTCGAGGCTGCCCCCGCCCATGTCGCCGACCGTGCCGACTGGGCGAAAAAAGCCCGAAATCACCCCGAGAGTGGAGTAGCGCGCCTCTTCCAGGCCAGCCAGAATGCGCACCTTCAGCCCGGCTTCGCGCTCGATCGCGGCGGCAAGGTCAGGGCCGTTGGAAGCGCGTCGGATCGCCTCGGTGCCGGTCACATCGAGCCGCGCGACGCCCATTGCATCGGCAATCGCCCGGAATCGACGCGTCGCTTCGACCGTCCGGCGGAAATTATCTGGATGGATCGCGCCGGTTTCGGGCAGACCTTCGGCAAGTCGGCAAAGCGATTTTTCGTTGAATCGCGGTAGCGGGGCCCGACCAAGTTGGTCGTAGACGACCAATCGGACAGAGTTCGAGCCAATATCGACAACGCCATACGGCGGCTTCTTCTCTCGCGGCGAGCGTAAATCGAGTGGGCGCGCGGCTTCCTCGTTCATTTCCGGCTCCGAACTTCGAACACGTCGAGCGTGGTCCCGGAAGGGAACCACTATGTAGCATCGACGTTTTGTCTAAACACATGAGGAGACAGCTATGAAAGGCGTAAAATCTCAACTGCTGATGCGAGCGGTCGCTGTCACAGCCTTTGCGATCGTCGCAACGGGATCAGTCTACGCTGCCTCGACATCGGATAGTGCGCCGTCAGTGGATTCAGTTCCAGAAAAGACTGCTCCGGGCACGAAGCCGAATGAGAACCTCAGCCAGAAGCTTGACCAAAGCAATGGCGTCATTCAACCGCAGAACGTTGATCCAAAGATGGATAAGCCAGTTACGACGACGGGTAGCGGCGATGTGATCAAGCCTCTGGGGACTACGGGCGGCCCCCCTGGCCCGACGCCGAAATAAGCAGCGCAGCGCCTGAAGCGACTAGCATCAAAACGAATGGGTACGCCGCGATGCGCTCCATTCCACCGGCGCCAAGGCCTAAGTCAAAGTGAATGGCGGAACTGATAACGCCGATGAGGCCCAGGGAACCCGCCAGTAAAAACAAAGTGCGTGGAAGCGGCGGCCTTTGTCGAGCCGCCGCAAAAAAGAGCAGAGACAGGTTGCAGGCGGTCAAATGAACTCCTGCTGCCTTATAGTGCAGCGAAGGAGCTGCATCTTCCGGGTTGACCCCGACTAACGCGAGGCTGAGCCCAGCAATTACCAGTAAGAGCAGCGCGTATTTCGCCCAGTGGTCACTTGACCACAGCGGCCAGCAAATTAGCGATCCGCTGACAATCAGGAATCCTTGCAGGACGAAAGAGGCGTTCATAATCGCATGCGACGGCGAGCATAGATGCGCAGCAGTACAGTCAACCGCGCCCAGGTCGCTGATATAATTATGCAGATAACTGTAATCGCTCGTGAAAAGCGCCGCGCAAATCCCCTCGGCGACGAAGAACTGCAAGCAGGCGACAAAGACTAGGCCAGCGAGCTTGCTTCGGTTCACGATCAACCAGCTTTTTCGACAAGATTCGCTTTCTCAATCAAACTCTTTGCGGCAGCGCGGGCTTCTCGAGTGATTTCCGCGCCGGCGAGCATACGCGCAATCTCTTCACGCCGTTCAATCGCGCCAAGGGTGATCACCTGTGTCGCGACCCGCTCGCCGGCGCCGACTTCGCGTTTGGTGATCTTGAAATGACGATGCGATCGCGCGGCGACTTGCGGCGCATGGGTTACCGCTAGCACCTGCGCGCGTATCGCGAGGCGCGCGAGGCGCTGGCCGATAGCGTCCGCGACGGCGCCGCCAACCCCGGTGTCGATCTCGTCAAACACCAGCGTTGGCGCCGTATAGCGCTCCGCCAATGAGACTTTGACCGCGAGCAGGAAGCGGGCAAGTTCGCCGCCGGAGGCGACTTTCATCAGAGGTCCCGGCCGCGAGCCTGGATTGGTCTGCACAACGAATTCGATGCGGTCGAAACCCTCCGCCGATACGAGTTCGCCATCGCGGGTAATCTCGGCGAAAAAGCGCGCCCGCTCGAGCTTCAACGGTGGCAGTTCGATATTGACGGCGTCTTCGAGAGCGCGAGCAGCGCTTTCGCGCGCCTGCGATAGTGCGGACGCGGCCGCGGAATAGTCGGCGGCGGCTTGGCCAACCTCGCTTTCGAGCCTTACGACGCGTCGCTGGCTTTCACTGAGATCGGCAAGTTCGGCGGCGTATTTTTCCGCCAGCTTAGGGAGCGCTTCAACCGTCGTGGCATATTTGCGCGCCATGCCGCGCAGCGCAAATAGCCGCTCTTCACACCGCTCCAATTCGCGCGGATCGAACTCGCAGGCTGCGAGCGCTGCCTCGACCGATTGCGACGCCGCCTCCAGCGCATCCATCGCGTCGTCGAGCGCTTTTACGCTGGGCTCGATCAGATCGGGCGCCTGAGGCATTCGGCGTTGCAGGCGCCGCGAGATCGAAACGAGGGCCGGCAACAGCGACGAATCGCCGGTCAGCGAATCGTGGGCGTCACGTATGTCCGCCGCCACCTTTTCGACCTGCATCATGCTGGTTCGCACCCGGGCGAGTTCTTCCTCCTCGCCGGGT
>JAYTRP010000476.1:0-3891 GCA_043746145.1 Hyphomicrobiales bacterium
GCACAGGCTTGGTCGAGTCCCGCGCGATGCTCGCTTTCCTGCCGCGGCTCGCGCGCCGCCTGCTGGGCGAAGACCTTAAGATGCCCAACATCGCGACCTGGTGGTGCGGGCAGCCGCGCGAGCGCGCGCGTGTGCTCGAATCGCTCGAGTCGATTTCGATCTCGGGCGCTTTCCGCGACGATGTCCAGGGTCTGCCGCAAGGCAAGGCGGCGGTCGGGGCGGAGCTCGACGAGGCGCAGCGCGCGTCCATCCGCGCGGGGATACTCGCGCGAGGCGTCGATTATGTCGGCCAGGAGGTCGTGCGGCTGTCGACCGCGCCGCGCTGGGAGAACGACCGGCTGGTGCCTCGGCCGTTCGTGTTGCGCGTGTATGTCGCGGCGACGCCTGACGGCTGGAAGGTGATGCCCGGAGGGTTCGCGCGCATTTCCGACAACGCGGACGCGCGCGCGCTCTCGATGGGCGAGGGCGTGGAATCCGCCGACGTCTGGGTGCTCGCCGACAAGCCGGTGCAAACCGCGAGCCTGCTGCCGACGCCAGAAAAGGTGCGGATCGTCCGCCTGCTCGGCAATCTGCCGAGCCGCGCCGCCAACAACCTGTTCTGGTTTGGCCGCTACATCGAACGCGAGGAGGCGACGCTGCGGCTGGTGCGCTGCCTCGCCGCCCGCGCGGTCGATCCCGACGCGCCGATGACGGGCGCGCGCGAATCCGTGGAACGCCTGAAAAGCCTGCTGGTGGCCTGGGGCGCGATCGACGCCGAGGACGAGGGCCATGCCGCGGAAACCGCGCTGCGCGACACCGAGGGCTATGGCTCCGCGCTCGCCATCGCCCGCTCGGCGCGCTTTGCCGCCTCTGTCATTCGCGAGCGACTAACGCAGCAGACCTGGCAGTTGATCGGCAGGCTCGAGGCAATCATCCAGGAAGCGCCCAAGACGCCGCTCACCGACGCCGAGATCATCGATTGCGTCGACGAGGCGCTGACGACGATCGCCGCGCTGGCCGGCCTGTTCGACGAGAACTTCAATCGCGGCGCGGGCTGGATCTTCTACGAGCTGGGGCGGCGCATCGAACGTGGCATCAACACTTGCCGGCTCGCGCGTCATTTCGCGAATACAGACGCGACCGAGCATAGCCTCGATGTCATGCTCGACCTGATCGACTCGCAGATCACCTACCGCTCGCGCTATCTGATCGGCGTCGCGCTGGCGCCGGTGCGAGACATGGCGCTGCTCGACTCGTTCAATCCGCGTTCGGTCGCGTTTCAGACCAAGCTGATTGCGGAACACATCGCTGGCCTACCCGTGCTCCGGCAAGACGGCCTGCCGGAGGAGCCGATCCGGATCGCCACCCTGATCAACGCGGAGCTCGCCGCCGAATATGCCGACAAGCTCGAGGATCAGGGTATTCTGGCGATCGAACTGAAGCTCGGCGAGCTGGCCGAAGCGATCGCGGATCGCTATTTCCTGCAAGGCGCTTCGAAGGCGCGTGCTGAAAAGATCGTAGGGCTCGCTTGATCTACGACGTCACTCATCTCACCCGCTACCACTACCACGCACAAGTGGCGGTGAACGATTGCAATCTGCGGCTGAGCCCCCGCCACGCCGACGGGCAGCGCGTGATCTCGGCGCGCATCGAGGCCACCCCGGAGCCGGACCTCTGGGGTAGCCGCGTCGACGTTTTCGACAACGAAGTGACGCACCTTCGGATCGAGACGCCGCACCGCGAACTGTCAATCAAGGCGATCTTCCGCGTCGATGTCGAGCGCCCTGCCCCGCCGATTGGCGCGCTGACGCCGCCCTGGGAGGATGTCGCGGCGCTTGCTGCCGAGACGGACTCGCTCAAGGCGGATTCGCCCGCCTTCGCGCTCTATCCCAGCCGGATGGTCAAGCTGTTCGACAAGGCGACGCACTATGCGCGCGAGAGCTTTGCGCCGCGGCGGCCGATCTATGAAGCCGCGTGCGAACTCAACGCGCGCATTCATCGCGACTTCGTCTACGACGCGAAAGCGACGGAGGTGTCCACCCCGCCGCAGGAGGCGTTCGAGCGCAAGCGCGGCGTCTGCCAGGATTTCGCGCATGTGATGATCGCGGGCCTACGAGGCCTGAGCCTGCCCACGCTCTACGTCAGCGGCTATATCCGCACGATCCCGCCGGCGGGAAAGCCCCGGCTCGCTGGCGCCGACGCCTCGCATGCCTGGGTCGCGGTCTGGTGCGGCCCGGCGTTCGGCTGGCTCGGTCTCGACCCCACCAACGCCATCCCCGAGGGCGACGATCACGTCGAGATCGCGCGCGGCCGCGACTATGCCGACGTCCCGCCCGTCGAAGGCATGGTGCTTTCCTACGGCGGCCACGAGCTCGACGTGGAAGTGGACGTTATTCCTTGGGATGATCGGGCATAACGGCATTCACGGTTAACTTACTAGAAGACTCACGCGCCGATCCCGCGATATCACATCGTCAGCAGGTCTGACGTGCGAGGGGGCGGTCTCGTTGCGCGCTACTAGGGGGCGGACCGGCCTAGACGGCGTTTTTCGTCGTGGTTGCGTTTGAAGATTTTCAACGACCGGAATTGCTCAGCGCGATCCCGATCGAAATTGCTTTCCTGGAACGCTACGGCGCGCCCTTGTCGGGGCTGGCGCGGGCGGCGGCGATTGCACGCCGTCTTCACATCGACCCGGACGCCGCGCTGCTAGGCGAAGGGATTGTCTCCGAGGAATTCTTCTATCACGCGCTGGCCGACTGGATCGGCGCGCCTTACGCGACCGGGCCCGTGATGCTGGGCGCCTCGACGGCCCCCGATCACGCGCTGGTCGCTGGCATCGCCTTGCTCGCGTCTCCGGGCGCTGGTCCCCGAGCGATCGTCGCGCCGCGAGGCGCGGCGCTGCGTTTTCTCGTAAATGCGGTCGATAGAGGCGAGCCGGTCCCGCCCGTGTTGATCTCCTCGCGCCAGCGGCTCAGCGCGCTCGTTCGGGCCCAATTTGGCGAGCCGGTCGCGCGCGAGGCGGCGGGAACGCTCGGCGCGACCGATGCTTCGCTGTCTGCGAGCGGCGGGTTGAGCGCGACCCAGATTGTCGTCGGATTGACGCTCGGCGTCGCCGGAGTCGCGGGAGCGTTTGTTGCGCCGCCACTCGCCAAGCTCATCTTTTCAGCCGCGCTATGGCTGGTTTTCGGCGGCGCGATTGCGCTTCGCTCGGCCGCCGCCGTCGCTGGCGATCCCCCGCCCGCCTCGCCGCCGCTCGAAGATTCCGATTTGCCGCTCTACACCGTGGTCGTCGCGCTGCACCGCGAAGCCGCCGTCGTGCGCAAACTGACCCAGGCATTCGATGCATTCGATTATCCCGGTATTAGGTAGCAAACTCACCAGGATTATCCAGTGACATATCAAACACTTGCGCTACTATGGCGTGATGCCCGAAATTCGCACCCTAACCACGCTCACGTCGAAGCGCGACGAGATCACCGCGGCGATTACGAACTACGAAGCACGGCTGGCGCAAGCTCGCGCCGATCTCTCCCACGTCAACGCGGTAATCTCGATATTCGAGGCGACGGGCGACCGGGACACGACCAAGACCTACACCGACATTCACCGGCTGTTCGCGAGGGGCGAACTAACGACGATCTGCAAGGCTGCGCTAGCCGAGCATGGGCCGATGAACACGCGGGCGCTAGTGGCGCACATTCTCGCGGCGAAGGGCCTGGACGGCGGCGACAAGGTGCTGGCGAAGTCGGTTGCGGCGCGGCTTATCCACGCGCTGCGGATGCAAGCGAAGCGGGGAAAGATCGCGATTAAGGGGAAGGATCGCGGAGCAATCGTGTGGGGATCTACGACCGGCTAGCTAGAGGCACCTTGGTCTACTTTGGAAGAGGCTTGCACCGTTGGTCTAAGCAATAA
>JAYTRP010000477.1:0-3877 GCA_043746145.1 Hyphomicrobiales bacterium
GCGCGTTTAGGCCAAAGAACCAAACGGCGGTGAGCAGTTCGGCGCGGCCGGCGAGCGCCCAGGGATCGCCAACGACGGCGTAGGTCCAGGAGAAGCTGGCCTGCAACGCTGCGATCCCGACGATTCCGGAAACGATGTAGAACGCCAGTTGCGCCACCCCGGTCAGACAATAGGCGAGCGAGCTTGGCGCCGCGAAAGGCGCCTCCTCGATCGCGATGGGCTCGGCCGGGCGCGCGGCGTCGAGCGTACGTGCGAGCTTACGCACGGTTGTGTTGGCGTAAATGTCGCGCATGGCGACTTGCATCGTTGGCGAGGCCTGCCGGATTTTGGCGCAGAACCGCGCCATCAGCAGCGAGTGGGCGCCGTATTCCTTGAAAAAATCGCCATCGATCGAAACAGCGTCGAGGCTGAGAACCGCCGATATCGCCACGCAGAGCAAGCGTTCGGTCGCCGTCTCCGGCGCCGCGTGAGTATCGCTAATTCGCAGCGGCGGCGTTTTTGGCGCGGGCAGCCGCTCGCGATCGGCCTTGTTGCTGACCAGCGTCGGAATGAACGGCAGCCGCTCGAGGTAGGCGGGCGTCATGTAAGCGGGTAGCCGCGAGCGCAAGAACGCGGCGATGGCGGCGGGTTTCGGGGCTGGCGCGCCATGCTTGACGGAATAATAGGCCACCAGTTCGAGCGCGCCGGGTTCCGGCTCGAACAGGGTGACCACGGTCTGCGCAACGTCTGGGAATTCGAGCAGCACCGATTCGATTTCGGTCAGTTCGATGCGATAGCCGCGCAGTTTCACCTGCGTGTCGATCCGACCGAGATATTCGATCTCGCCCTCGGCGTTGATGCGGCCAAGATCGCCCGTGCGATAAATGCGGTTGGACGGGTTGTTGGGCAGCGACAGGAAGTCGGGGATGAACTTGGCTAACGTGAGTTCAGGCCGGTTGAGATAACCCTCGGCCACGCCGATTCCCGCGATGCCGATCTCGCCCGGTTCGCCCATCGGCAACGCTTTGGCATGTTTCGGGTCGAGGATCACCACGGAATAAGTCGGTAGCGGAAGGCCGATCGTGACGGGTTTGTCTGGGCTCATCCGGCCCAACGTCGCGGTGACCGTGGTCTCGGTCGGTCCGTAGCTGTTCAGGAGTTCGCGCCCCGGGCGGCTCCAGCGCTTCACCAACGCGGGCGGACAAGCCTCGCCGCCGATCAGCAGAACCCGCAGACCCGGCAAGTCGCGCTCGATCGAGGCGAGCAGGGTCGGCACGCAGCAAAAGCAAGTGACGCCGCGCGTTTCGAGAAAATCCGCCAGTTCCTCGCCAAACAGACTGACAGCCGAAGTATTGGGGACCAGCGTCGCCCCTGCCGCCAGCGGCACCCAGAGCTCCTCGATCGAAAAGTCGAAGGCGATCGACATGCCCTGGTAGACGCGATCGCCGGCGGTGAAGCCATAAACCTCGGTCGCCACGCGGACGAAATTGCAAACGCTGGGATGCGCGACGGCGACGCCCTTGGGATGGCCGGTCGTGCCTGACGTGTAGAGAACGTAGCAGAGATTGTCGGTCGCCGTGGCTGGGTCGTCGCCGATCGGCGCGGCGTCGAATTCGCCGATCTCGTGGCGCGCGCGGTCCAGCACGATCAGAGGCAGCGCCTCCGGGAACCGGTCGGCGAAACGCAGGTGCACGACCGCGGCGGTCGCCCGCGAGTCTTCCAGGATGTAGCGCAGCCGCTCTGGCGGGTGATTGGCGTCGATGGGAACATAGGCGGCGCGTAGCTTGAGCAGCGCGAAAAGCGCGACATAGGCGTCGAGCCCGCGTTCGAGCAGAACGGCGACGCGGTCTCCTGGCGAAACGCCGAGGCGCTGCAGGTGCCGCGCCATCTGATTGGCGCGCGCGTCGAGTTCGCGATAGGTGATCTCGCAGCCGTCGAGCGCCACTGCGATATTGTCGGCGTAGCGGCGGCAGGCGTCTTCGATCACGTCGTCGAGGCGTTCACCGTATCGCCAGCGCAGGACCGCGCCGTCGCTTATGACAGAGGGCCGCAGCGCCGGCTTGAGCAGGCGACCCGGAGCTAAACGCACCGACGCGGGCAGCGGAAACGAGGCGAGCGCCTCGGCTTCCCGCAGCATGATTTCGGGTCTCGTCGATACGGTCAGCACGGGCGTAAGTTCCTGTTTCGCCCGGATGCGCCGACGATAGGAACGCGAAAAAACATACAGCGCCGCCGCCGTGCTCAACGCCCCCGTTCTCGCCGGAACTTGCGCCCGGACGTCTTTGTTCTCGTATCCTCCTCGTTAGTCACGCTCACGTGAACGCCACGTGAATGAAGGCGAAATCTAGGCAGCCCCGGAAAAGAACTGCTAATCTACGGGTCTCATTAATGAATTATGAACGTCGGATTCAGGTTTGGTTCATGTAGCGGATGGCAAACCCTGTGCACGGGGCTCGCAAATGCAGCTCACATACGGGGAATCCTCATGTTGAAGTCGCTTTTTGCCGCCCTCATTCTTGCAATTGGCGTAGCAGCCGCTCCTGCTCCCGCCGCTGCAGCCATGCATCACCACCACCACTTTCGTTTCCATCACCATCGCCATCATCATCGTTATCATCACCACCACCGTCATCACCATCGTCACCACCACATGATGTGATTTTGACGCTCGAAGTGATTCTTGGGGATCGCTCCTCGGGGTTGTGATCGGCGCGAAGACGGCGCCGATACGCGGGCCGCGTAAAGCAAAAAGAGCCGCGCTCGATCAGAGCGCGGCTCTTTTTATTTCGTAAAGTGTTTGCGCCTTAAGCGAAGTTTGGTCGCGGATCGTAGGGTTTGTTGTCGCGCCATTCCTTCATGAGGTCGACAAATTCCTTGTCCTCTTTGGGAGGCAGCGTTATCCGCAGCGTCGCCAGCAGATCGCCTGAGGGCGCATCGCCCGCGCCCGGCAGGCCCTTGCCGCGCAAACGAAGCACCCGCCCGCCGTTCGTGTTCGCGGGCACTGAAATCTCCACCGCGCCGTCGAGTGTCGGCAGGCGCAATTTGGCGCCAAGCGCGGCCTCGTACAGCGTGATCGGAAATTCGAGCTTTAGATCACGCCCGTCGACCTTGAACAGCGGGTGCGCGGCGTAACGAACGGTGACGATCGCGTCGCCCGCCGGGCCGTTGCGGACGCCAGGCTGGCCTTGGCCGCGTAGCCGAATCGCCTGGCCATCCTCGACCCCGATGGGGACCGCGACATCGAGCGACTTGCCGGTCGGCAACGCTACGCGCACGGAGCCGCCCGACGCGACTTGCGCCAGCGGGACCATCACAGTCGCAGCGACGTCCTCGCCTTTCGCGGGACCGCGGGACCGTCGACCCAAACCGCCGCCGAACATTTCCGCGATGATCTCGGGGTCGATGCCTTCCGCACGGCCGTCGCCGCCGAAACTGAAATTGCGGAAATCACCGCTGGCGCCGGCGCCGGCGCCGCGGCCG
Organism: Hyphomicrobiales bacterium; assembly: GCA_043746145.1. Taxonomy (GTDB): domain Bacteria; phylum Pseudomonadota; class Alphaproteobacteria; order Rhizobiales; family Beijerinckiaceae; genus Roseiarcus. Next base: position 3,460 of record JAYTRP010000477.1, read on the forward strand.
CCCATCCCAAAACCCTCGAATTGCGGCGCGCGAGGCTTACCCTCGGCGTCGATCTCGCCGCGGTCGAAAGCGGTCCGCTTTTTCTCGTCGCCGAGAATTTCATAGGCGGAGCCGACCTCGGCGAAGCGCTCCTTCGCTTTCGGCTCTTTGCTCTGGTCTGGATGATATTTCTTCGCCAGCTTTCGGAAGGCGGACTTGATCTCGGCGGCGCTAGCCGTCTTGCTCAAACCGAGCACTTGGTAAGGATCACGCATGGTCAGTCCAGGAAACCCCGATTCGGCGCACGCCCGCCTACAGTGGCGCCGCGAATTTACAGGTCAATGTGGGCCCACCAGCCCCGACCCGCAAGGGCTTTCGTTCGGAGTGCCAAGGGGTCATCGGGTGCAAGCTTGCTGTCGCTCATCTCATAGCCGCCCAA
>JAYTRP010000478.1:0-3874 GCA_043746145.1 Hyphomicrobiales bacterium
GCAGCCGCGCTGATTGGAACGCCCGCGGCGGCCGACCAACCAGCGTTCAGCTCGGGCTACGTCTTCAACGAACAGGGCGGCGCTGCAATCTACAACCGCGTCTGCGCCTCCTGTCATCAGCCTGACGCGAAGGGCGCGGTGGGCGCCGCGGCATTCCCCGCGCTCGCTGGCGACGGCCGGCTGGCGTCGCTCGACTACGTCGAGAGCGTGCTGCTCGAAGGCCGAGCCAATATGCCAGCGCTCGGGCGGATGATGAGCGACGCCCAGACAGCCGATGTGATCAACTATCTTCGTACCCATTTCGGCAATGCCTACGACGACAGCATTACGGCTGAAACGATCTCGCACGCGAGAGCGGCGCGATGAGTTTCCTGACAAGAGAGGTCTGCTTATGAGGACTGCGGTCAGAGCCCTTGTGCTCTTCTTGTTTTCGGCTTCCGGCGCCCTAGCGGAGTCGCTGCCGCTGCCGCAAACCCTGGTTGACCTGCAATCGCCGCAGGGCGAAGCTTATCTACTGGAGACGCATGCGCTCGAGGCCTATTTCCCGATCAGCATTACGTTCGAGACACAAAAGACCCAGGCCTATTGCGGGATCGCGAGTATGGTAATGGCGCTCAACGCGCTGCATGTTCCAGCGCCCACCAGCCCAGAATATCGCCCTTATACGGTGTTCACACAAGACAACGTGCTCGACGACAAAACCGAGGCGATCCTGCCGCGCGAGGTGCTGGCGTATCACGGCACAACGTTGGATCAACTCGGCCGCATGCTCAGCTTGCATCCGGTCAGCGTCGAGGTCCATCACGCGGACGCTGGCGGACTCGACGACTTCCGCAAGAACGCCTCCGAGTATCTTTCGCAGAAGAACCATTTCGTCATAATCAACTATCTACGGAAGGCGCTCGGACAAGAACGCGGCGGCCACATCTCGCCGCTCGCCGCCTATGACGAAAAGTCCGACCGTTTCCTGATCCTCGACGTCGCCCGTTATAAATATCCCCCCGTCTGGGCCACGACGTCCGACTTATTCGCGGCGATGAACACGACGGATTCCGACAACGAGGGCAAGAACCGGGGGTATGTGCTGATTGCTGGCCAGAGTGAGGCGGCGAAATAGGAGAGCGCCTTTCTCGGGCCGTCCGCTTTGCATTTCATTCTGGCGCCATACGGTCGAACGTAGGCAGGTCTGCATCGACCCGGTCCCACGCATGTCCACTGGCCGTCCATAACACCATCTGCGGCGCGTATCTGCTGGGATCATCGAGGCTTCCCGCGTTCACGACAAAGAAGTCCGGCAAACCAGCGAACGTCATATAGACGGGCGACCCGCAGGTTGGGCAGAAGGCGTGCGTTTTCACGGTTCCGCCGTCGCCTGCCAATTCCCAGTGTGTCGCCCTGCCCTGAACCTCAACGGCTGCACGCGAAAAGGTCAAATGCGAGCCATGCCCCGTGCCGCTCTCATACTGGCACTGCCGGCACTGGCAGTCGTTCATCGCAACAGGCTCGGCCGCGATGTCGTAGCGGATTGCGCCACAGGCGCATCCACCGGTGTAGGACTGGCTCACGTTTATTCATCCCTTTCCGCATCGCTGTCGATCAGTCCGACTCTTGCACGAGCGCACGCAGCTTCGGGACGACCTTACTCCAACCTTCGCCCATATTTTTCAGCGCTATCTCGTTTCTGGGCAGCACGAAGCCCGAGTGGACAAGCCGAAGCCGCGTTCCAGTCTCATTTCGCCCCAGCGTCCAGGTGACGATAGTTTCCAGCCGCGAGCCGTAGCCGACATTGCCTTCGTCTCCGCCCGTCCAACTATAAACCAAGCGCTCATTGGGCGAGATCTCAAGGACTTCGCACCTGATTAAACCATCCCAGGCGCCGGCCGGCGCGGTCTGGAAGGTAAAGCGCTGGCCCATTACCGGCGCAAAGCCGGCCGGCTCCATCAACCAGCGGGCCATCAGGTCGCCCTTAGTGAGCGCCTGCCAGATCACCTCCGGCGGATGCGGAAACATGTCGTCGATCACAATGTCTTGCGTGTCGAGTAATACGGCTGTGTTGCTCATGGATCGATTTCCTTGAGAAGTTTGCGAAGGTTGGCGAGGTGGTCATGCCAGAAAAGGTCGTAGTGGCTCATCCAATCAAATAGTGGGGCAAGGCCTCTCGGTTCGGCCCGATAGAAAACATTGCGGCCCTGGGCGCGGTCGATAACCAGACCCGCACGCTTGAGCGAGCTTAGATGCTGGGAAATGGCAGACTGGGTCACGTTGCTGCCGCGCGTCAGTTCGGCAACGCTGATCTCGTTCGATTGCACAATCCGCTCGAACACAGCGCGCCGCGTGGGATCGGCGAGCGTGCGCATTAAAGTGTCGAGAGGAAAGGCTTCAGGCATGCCGAAACGTTAGCGAACACTAACGTATTAGTCAACCCTAATTTGTTGGAATCCGGTTTCGCCCTGAATTGGATCCGTTCAGGTCAGCAAAACGCCGACTTAGACTTAACTGACCGGTGTCAATCCGCGATAATTTGTTTCCGCTATGGTCGCTTCGTTGGGGAAGCTGAGAGTGATCCTTTGAAACGCAGGCAAATGCTGTTTGGTGGAGCGGGCGCGCTCGCAGCGGCGGGCGCGGGCGGGTTTGTCGCGTGGAAAGATGCTTTGGGCTCGACGACCGATTACCAGCAATATTCTGACAAGCTGCGAGCCGCGCCCGGGTCGGCAGCCGCTATTTCAGACATCATCCGGTGCGCCACTCTCGCCGCCAATAGCCACAACACCCAGCCCTGGAAATTCCATGCCGGCGACATTAGCGCCGTGCGACTGCTGCCGGATTTCGAGCGGCGCCTGACGGTCGTCGATCCCGACGATCACCATCTGTTTGTCAGTCTCGGCTGCGCCGTCGAAAATTTTTCAATTGCAGCTCGCGAGAGGGGATGGCTTTGCGAAACGAGCCCCGATCCGCAGGGCGGCTTGCTCCTAAGACTGTCCGAAACCGTGGCCCAGGGGGAGCCGTTGTTCGACGCTATCTTCAAGCGACAATCCACCCGCTCTTTGTATGATGGCAGGCTCCCGCCAACTCGCGATCTCGAGGCGCTGACACGAGGCGGCGCAGGTCCATCCGTGCAGTTAACGCTTCTGACAGATCGCGCGCAGTTGCACCGGCTGCGCGATCTCGTGGTCGAGGGGAATGAAGCCCAGATCTCCGATCCCGCCTATGTCGCGGAGCTCCGGACCTGGTTGCGCTTCAATCCGCGCGCGGCAATGGACAAGGGCGATGGGCTGTATTCCGCGGCTAGCGGCAATCCGGCAATGCCTGATTGGATCGGCGGCCGCATGTTCGACCTGCTCTTCGCCGCCCGAACCGAAAACGACAAGCTCTCCCACCAAATCGATTCGTCAGCAGGCGTCGCGGTCTTCATCGGCAACGCCGAGGATTCCAAGAGCTGGATCGAGGTTGGGCGCGCCTGTCAGCGGTTTCTCCTGACCGCCACACAGCTAGGCTTGAAATGCGCCTTCATCAACCAGCCAGTAGAGGTGGCGCGATTGCGACCGGAACTTGCGTCGCTGGTCGGTGCGGCCGGTAAACGCGCCGATCTCGTCGTGCGCTTTGGCTATGGGCCCACCATGCCGTATGCGCCGCGCCGGCCGGTCGGCTCCGTGCTGGCCTGATCTGCCTTTCGGTCCGACTATCTTAAGCTCGATGACGGCCCGGATCATCAAATTGCAAGCGGACGGCGTCTTTCTCTTGGCGATGAAGGCGCCAAGTGGCTACGAAATCCGCGCGAAACTGGACACTTCTAAAAACCTAGCTCTCGGCTGCGATTTCTGATTCCCTCTTGGTTGACGGAGCGGAGGCGAATCGATGCGGGGTCAGGCGGGGT
>JAYTRP010000479.1:0-3868 GCA_043746145.1 Hyphomicrobiales bacterium
TTTGAAGTCTTCGGCGAGCGCCGTCTTCTCAGACGGAAATGGGTCTTATGAACAAGCAAAACGAATTAACAACGACAGCTAGTAAAGTCTATTTCGATCTTCCCCGAACGGGTTTCCTTAGGCTGAGCGCCATCCTCGCGCCGAGCGGCCCTATACCGGTCGGCCGCTCAACGTGGTGGGCTGGCGTTAAATCCGGCCGCTTTCCCAAGCCGGTGAAGCTTGGTCCGCACACGACGGCCTGGAAGGTCGAGGATATTCGCAACCTCATCGAACAGGCGTCCTAGCGCGTGGCGAGGCGGCACAACGGCCGCCGCGTCAAAATCCATCGCAGCTACACCATAACCGAGGTCGCCGCCGTCTTGGGCGTGCACAAGCATACGGTTAGGCGATGGATCGCGGCTGGACTCCGGACGACTGACGACACACGACCGTACCTCATTCACGGCCAAGATGTTCGCGTGTTTCTTGAAACGCGCGAGCCCAACAAGCAGACCTGCCGCCCCGGCGAGTTCTATTGCCTGCGCTGTAGGGCGCCCAGGCGACCAGCGGGCGATATGGCCGACTATATCGAGACAACCTCGTCGCGCGGCCTGCTGCGCGGCATTTGCCCTACCTGCGACACGCTTATTCACAGGACCGCGACTGTCGCGACGATCGCTCAAAAAGGCGGCGGTCTCGACGTTGCGTTTCCGAAGGGTGAGCAACGCATAGGCGATACGTGCTGTCCCCTCTCCAATGTTGCTTTCAAACAGGACAAGCGAACATGATCAAACGCAACGGCCCGAACGAGCGCGTCAAGCGCCGCTATCTGCAATATCTGAAGGACGCGAAAGGGCGCGATGAGGCTTCGCTCGACGCGGTGGCTAAGGCGATCGATCGTTTCGAGGGTCACAACAGAAATCGTGACTTCAAGAAGTTTCACGTCGAGCAGGCGCGCGCGTTCAAGGCGCATCTGGCCTCGACCCGCAACGCGCGAACCGGCGACCCGCTTTCGGCCTCGACGATTCACTCGACACTCTCGGCACTGAAAACCTTTTTCATTTGGCTCGCGCAACAGCGCGGTTATCGGTCTCAAATCAACGTGGCGGACGCCGAATATTTTAACGCGCCTGACAATCTGTCTCGCATCGCTACCGCGCGCCGCTACAAGGCTGGCCCCACGATTGAGCAAGTCCGCGCTATGCTCGACGCCATGCCGGCAGAAAGCGATATCGAACGCCGCGATCGGGCGATCATTGCCTTCGCGCTTCTCTCGGGCGCACGCGATCGGGCGATCGTCTCCTTCAAGTTAAAACATATCGACGTCGAGAGCGAATTGATTGAACAGGACGCGCGGGAAGTCCGGACCAAGCGCGCAAAGAGCTTCTCGACTTGGTTCTTTCCCGTCGGTGATGATTTTCGCAAAATCGTCGTTGATTGGGTGACGTATCTTCGTGTGGAAAAAGGCTTCATATCTGAAGACCCACTTTTTCCGAAAGCCAAAGTTGCGCCTGGCCACGATCTCGCCTTCCGCGCCGTTGGGCTTGCTCGGGAGCCTTGGGCAAACGCGAATCCGGTTCGGGCGATATTCAAGCAAGCTTGCGCGCTCGCCGGCTTACCTTATTTTAATCCGCATTCGATCCGAAATACGCTTGTTCAATTGGCCTATGACCGAAAGCTCGATGCGGAGCGCTTCAAGGTGTGGTCGCAAAACCTCGGCCATGAAAGTTGCCTGACGACGTTTTGCAGCTACGGCGAAATCCCGCCGACCCGGCAAGCCCAGATTATCCGAGGCATGGCCACTACTGATACGACCTCCAGCGACGTCATGGGGCCAGAATTTTTACGAAATCTTGCAGACCAGATGGAACTCGCGGCCAAACACGTTATAAAACGTTGAATAACATTGAGCTAATACCAAGTCTTCAGAAGCCGAACCCATGAGCCCAGCGGCGCATTCCGATTGAGATAATGAGCCAGGGCCTTGCAACGAGTTTGTTCCAATTGAAGCAGCAATGGTCGACGATGTCGTCGTAGTTGTTGAAAATCCGATTCGAGAGCCAGTTATCGCGCATGTACTGCCAAATGTTCTCGACGGGGTTGAGCTCTGGTGATTTGGACGGCAGCGCAACGAGCGTCATGTTTTCTGGCACGTTCAGCTTGGCTGTGACGTGCCAGCCGGCTTGATCTACGAACAGCACGGCGTGGGCTCCGGGGTGAACGCCGAGCGCGATCTCTTGCAGATGCAATTCCATCGCCTCGGTGTTGCAAAATGGAAGGACGAGCCCGGTCGCCTTGCCGAGCGCGGGACAAATCGCGCCGAAGATATAGGCCGAGGCGGTTCGCTGATCCTTTAAGGCAAAAGGTCGCGTGCCGCGTTCGGCCCACCGCCGCGTGATCTTGTTCTTTTGACCGATCCGGGCTTCGTCTTGGAACCAGAGTTCAAGCGGCTTGCCGGTGGCGGCGGCGACGGTCGCCAGGAGGGTTGGAACTTTTTTTGAACGCCGCGACGGCCGCCTCGTCCTGTTCGTGATGACGGGGCCGCGCCGAGAGCTTTCGATAGCCCAGAGCGGGCAGTTCGCGGCTCAGGATCTGTTTGCTCACCGACAGGTCGTATTCGTCGAACACCCATTGCGCCAGATCAATCAGTCTCCAGCGTACAACCTCATGAATCACAGGGGTCGGACCGGCGTCGACCATGGCGACGAGCGCACGCCTTTGTTCGTCATTGAGCAGGCTAGGACGTCCGGTCGACTTGCCATCGACGAGTCCGTCGGGTCCCTTGGCGTTAAACGCAAGCACCCAATCGCGAAGCGTCTGAAGCCCAACCCCTCCAAGCCGGGCCGCGTCAGCCCGCGTGCCGCCCTCATGAATCGTCACGAGAGCCAGAAGCCGCCGCGTGACGCTTCCTGCCTTCTCCAAAAGGACTAGAGCCCGAAGCATCGGCCCGTCAAAGTCATCACGTAACGAAATCGGCGCCGCCATGTCGAGGTCTCCTCGACATCTCTGAATCAGATTGCAGCGGATTTGGGAAATCGAGAGACGAGTCAGCCTTTTAGGGATTTGGTATAACGCCTCCAAACACCGTCACGCCTTTAGCGACTCGTCTCCCGCAAATTCCTTTATAATCCAAGGCAGCGTTCGGCAGCACAGGGACGTTCGAAAGGCCGCCCCGCATGGACGACCACGGAAAACTCGAATGCCGGTTTATTTGAAGCGATCTAATTATGACCCGGTGGGCCGGCGGGCCAGAAACCGCAATAAGCGTACCGGGGATGCGTTCCGGATCGTCAGCCCAGATCTTCATCCTGCTATTCAACCGCGAACATTTGACCATCCGCTCTTTTATAAAGGACTTGGCCGGCGGATCGGCAGGATCGACCCCAACACGAGAGCCTAACGTCTTGTCTCCGACAAAGACAATCAGGCACAGCTCGCCTCCTGTAATTCCTTTTAGATCTTCTTTGGTTTAAGCAACGAGTCTACCCCTCTCCCTGATCTGCGGCGGAACTCCAAAAGGGCGAAAAATACTATCGGAATCCCCTATCTTGTTATTTAAAAGTGTCTCTGAGGAATCCAGCAAAACGGAGACGCTACGTGCGTTGGGCGGCCAAGGGGATATGGGTCGCTGTTTTCCATGCGCTGTCAAAGCTCGCGGGCCGCCAGAACAAGTGCTTATCGACTCATCGGCCATGACAGCCCACCGCTCGGCGGCAGGCGGAAAAGGGGAGAGAAGAACCAAGCGATTGGTCGCTCTCGCGGCGGGCGCACGATGAAAATCCACGCACTGACCGATGCACAATGCCGACAACTCGCCCTCCTGCTCACAGGAAGGCAAGTCGCCGATTGCACGGCGGGCGCTCAGTTGTTTGAACAGCTCCCTGATTGC
>JAYTRP010000480.1:0-11829 GCA_043746145.1 Hyphomicrobiales bacterium
TTTGCGTTCCGCGCCAGACAACAAGCCGTCAACGAAGGCGCCGGCCATTTCCCGACCCTCTGTTCGCTTGAACGCCTCACCGATCCTGAGCTTTAGTGCAACCAACTCCGCTTCCCATTCCAGAAGCGCGCCCGACCAGTCCGAAACCATCGATCCCTCCCGACCGCAGCAAGGGAATCATATCGACAGTGAATACGCAACTGTAGTGCTAGGCGCCAAAGACAAACCGCACCACCAAACGCGAATGCGATTTCGCGCTCTACGCAGAGCGCAACTTGATCGAGCGCTTCTTCAATTACATAAAGCAGTTCAGGGGCATCGCGACCCGCTACGAAAATGCGGCGCGAAATTTCCTCGGAGGCCTGCACTTGGTCTGCGCCCTCGCTTGGCTTAAACGAGGTCACGCCCTAGCCGTAGTTAAGTTCAATTTGCTTGGAAAGACGGGACCAAAGAAAGAAAGCGGCGCGTTGGAAGAGTACCCGCACCGACGCTACAAGCACCTTAAACAGTCTCTTATAAAAAGCTCTGCGGCTCAACGTCCACAGTGACACGCACGCCCCCGCGGGCAGGCGGGGCGGCGGCCAGGAGCGCGCGTAGAAATCCCTGAAGGTCGGATCGGCGTGGTGCCTTTAGCGCGAGCCGGAAACGATGGCGTCCGCGCAGAAGCGCGATCGGCGCCTCGGCGGGCCCGAACAACGAAATCTCGTCGGACCCCGCCATGCCGCCAATCGGCGCCAGCCGCCAGTTCTCGCCGGGCGGCATCATATAGGCCGTGCGCGCCACGGCCCGCGCATGCGCCTCCGCCGCGCCGCGATCCTGGCCCGAAATGATTAGCGCGGCGATACGCCCGAACGGCGGCAACCCGCCACGCCGGCGCTGCTGCGTCTCCGTGCGATAAAAGCATTCGACATCACCAGACAGCAGCGCCGCGATAACGGGATGCTCGGGCTGATAAGTTTGCAGCAGCGCACGGCCCGGTTTGTCGCCCCTCCCTGCCCTGCCGGTCGCCTGACGCAGCAATTGAAACGTGCGCTCCGCGGCGCGCGGGTCGCCGTTAGCAAGGCCGACATCGGCGTCGATGATGCCGACTAATGTCAGCAGCGGGAAGTTGTGGCCTTTAGCGACAAGTTGCGTCCCGATAATCAGATCGAAGTCTCCCCGCGCCGCAGCCTCGAGTTGAGCGCGCATACGCTCGACGCCGCCGGGCGTGTCGGAGGAGAGCACCAGGATCCGCGCATTCGGGAACAGCAGCTCCGCCTCTTCCGCGACGCGTTCGACGCCAGGGCCGCAAGCGGCGAGGCTGTCAGGCTCGTGGCAAGCCGGGCACAGATGCGGCCGCAGCTCGTTGTGCCCGCAATGATGGCAGACCAGCGATTTACGAAACCGATGCTCAACCAGCCAGGACGAGCAGTTGGGGCACTGAAAGCGATGCCCGCAGGCCCGGCAGAGCGTCAGCGGCGCATAGCCGCGGCGATTGAGGAACAACAGCGATTGTTCCCCTGCGGCGAGCCCCGCCTCGATGCCCGCGATCAGACGCGGCGCAATCCAGCGGCCGCGCGGCGGCCCCTCGCGCCGGAGGTCAATCGCCGAGAGCTCGGGCAGTGTGCGAGCGCCAAAGCGCGAATCCAGGCGCAGCCAGCCATAGCGGCCGTGTTCGGCGTTAATACGCGTCTCCAGCGAAGGCGTCGCGGAGGCCAGCACGATAGGCGCCTTTTCTAGCCGCGCACGCACGACCGCCATGTCGCGGGCGTGATAGATAACGCCGTCTTCCTGCTTGTACGCCCCCTCGTGCTCTTCATCGACCACGATCAGGCCGAGATCGGCGAACGGCAGGAACAGCGCGGAGCGCGCTCCAACCACCGCCTTCGCTTCACCAGACGCACACGCGCCCCACAGACGCTCGCGCTGGCGCGGCGTGACGCCGGAATGCCACTCGGCGGGGCGCACGCCAAAGCGAGCGGCAAAACGGTCGAGGAACTGGGCGGTCAGGGCGATTTCCGGCATCAGGATCAACGCCTGCCGACCAATCTTTAGCGCCGCCGCGACCGCCTCGAAATAGACTTCGGTTTTGCCCGAGCCGGTGACGCCATCGAGCAGGAAAGGCTTGAACTCGCGAGCCTCTACGGCCGCCGCTAGCGTAGCCGCCGCCGCAGCCTGATCGGGCTCGAGCGGCCGATCGCTAAACGCGGGGTCAGGCGAAGGAACAGGGATCGCTGGCAGCGGAGCCAGCGCCAGCGCGCCATCGGCGATCAACCCGTCGATGACCCCAACCGAGCATGCAGCCGCTTCCACCAGTTTTGGCTTGGGCATGACCGCGCCGTGCGCAAGAGCCGCGAGAACCCTCGCACGGGCCGGCGTCGACTTGGCGGGAGCGGCGCCGGTAGCGATAATGCCAATACGGGGCGCGGCTGGCTCGGCGCCCTCGGGCGCGCGTGTCGCCATGCGCAGCACGGCGCCGCGCGGGGCCAACGTCCAGCGCGCGACCCAGTCGACGAAATCGCGAAGCGGCTTCTGCAACGGAGCCCAAGGCCGAACTTCGATCAGGGATTTGAGATTGTCGCCGCCACCCGATCGCGCCGCCCACACCACGCCCGTGGCGATCCGAGTTCCCAGCGGCATTGCGACGAAATCGCCGGGGACGACGGTCAGTCCCGCAGGGACGCGGTAGGAATAGGCTGTGTCAACCGCGACAGGAGCAAGCACATCAACGACTTGACTTGCATTGCCAGAGACGACTTGGCTTGCATTGCCTTTAACAGCTTGGCTCGCATCGTCGGTCATGCGTCAGCCGCCAGAGCTCTCGCCTCTCCCCCTTCGGGAGAGGATTTCCTCCGGATATGGGCGCGGCCGATCGGTCGCCGCGCCATGAGTTGAATGCGAAAAATTACTTGGCTTCGGCAGCTTTCTTGCTCGAATTGTCAATCCGCTCGACGATACGGGCCGACTTGCCGCGACGATCGCGCAGGTAATACAATTTTGCGCGACGCACCTTGCCGCGACGCACGACCTTGATCGAGTCGATTACAGGTGAATAGATCGGGAATACGCGTTCTACACCCTCGCCATAGGAAATCTTGCGAACCGTGAAGCTCTCGTTCAATCCGCCGCCCGAGCGTGCAATGCAAACGCCCTCATAGGCCTGAACTCGGCTACGCTCGCCTTCGGTAACCTTGACGTTGACGATGACAGTGTCGCCCGGCTGAAATACGGGGATTTTGTTGTTCGCGCCGAGCTTAGCGGCCTGCTCGGCCTCTATCGTTTGAATAATATTCACTTGTGAACTCCATGCCGTGACGCCGAGATGGCCTTGAGTATTCCCAAGATCCCCTGCGGCTAGCGCTTCGGCGCGCTGTTTTCAGTTGAGGCGCGCCTCGTACAGCATGGATGAGCCGGCGTCCAGCCATTCGCGCCGGTTCAGCTCGCCTTTCGCCGCGCCGGAGCCCGCGCCCTCGCTTCGGCTGGCTTGGCCTTGACGTTTGCCTTGGCCGCAATCTTGGCCTTGACTGTCTTTGATTTAGTCACAGGTTGCGATGCGACGGGGGCCTTGGCTGCATTTCCTGCACCGATGCTCTGCCGCAGGGCCTCGAGCAAATCGGACGAGGGCGTCGGGCCGGGCGGCGGAATTCGCCGAACCTTCCGCCCGGCAAGCTTGGCGCGCACGAGTTCCGCCACGGCATTCTCGTAACGGTCCTCGAACTTCGACGGATCGAACTCGCCCCGCTTGGTGCTGATGATGTGTTCGGCGAGTTGCAGCATTTCCGCGCTCGGCGTTGACTTCGGCGCGTCGGCGAAGGCCTCTTTCGCCGAGCGCACTTCGTAATCGAAGTTGAGCGTTGTCGCGATCATGCCCTTATCATGCGGGCGCAAGACGACCGTGCGCATCCGCCTGAACAGCACCGTTCGAGCGATGGCGACGCTTTTTTGCGCGCGCATCCCTTCAGCAAGGATTGCGAACGCCTCGACGCCCTCTTTAGCCGGCGCCAAATAATAGGGGCGATCGAAAAACAGCTCGTCGAGCGCGGCGCAGTCGACAAAATTCTGGACCTCGAGCGTCTTGTCGCTTTCAGGCATGGCCGCCGCAATCTCCTCAAGCGCGACGACGACATAGGCCCCGTTGCCAGTGGGGTAGCCCTTGACCTGATCCTCCCGCTCGACTGGCTCGCCTGTTTCGCTGTCAATGAAATGGCGGCGGAGCCTTCCTTGTGTTTTGCGGGCGAGCAGGTGAAATGCGACGCGCTCGGACGAAGACACCGCGGTGTAGAGGGCCACCGGACAGGAGATTTCCGCCACTTTTAGCCATCCTCTCCAACTCGCGCGCGCTGTCATAGGCCTGCTCCGGTTTGAGGGGACACACAAACGTGATTTACTGCGCGCCGCAGAATTCCGGGATTTTGACTTCCGATAGAAATATTCCTGCTTGGAGCGGAAACGAAGCCCCTCGATTCCGGTTCCGTGAATGAGGGTTTACGCAAACGCTTAATAGATTTGGTTCGAGCCTTCGGTGTGACGCTGAGATTCCAAGACGATGCGTGAAAGTGATTACGACCAAAGCGAAATTGCGAACTCGCCTGGCAAGGATGGGACGATCCACGCTGACGAAGTCTGGCCCTCGAGTGATGGCGACGCCGCGCGCGCTTTTCGCCGACAAGGCCTGTTGCTGGATTTTACTCGCAGTTTCCTAGGAGGCGAACAGCCGCGCAAAGGTCTCGAAGCCGCATTTCCTTCAATTTTGCAAGAGACTGGGGCTGATTTCGCTTTTCTATATGAATTGCACGAGATGGACCCTAACGCGCTGATGTTGACGGTTTCATTCGGCGTCGGCGATACGCTACGGCGCAATTTTGGTCGGATCGGCATCAGCGACCCCCTCAGTGGCCGGGTAGCAAGATCGCGCGCGCCGGTTATTTTTGGCGCGGGCGCTGAGGAGCTAGAACGTTATTCCGTTTTTGGGGCCACCGCTTTCAGCGCGTTTCCCCTGATCGCACAGGAGCGGCTTTTTGGCGTACTTGCCTTCGTCTCACAAACGCAGGCGAACTTCAGTAGCGACGACATAGCGTTTTTCGCCGAATTTGCCGATCTCTGCTCGTCGGCTTTCGAGCGCGCCCGGGTGTTCGACAAGCTGAGCGACAGCGAGACGCGCTATCGTATCGCGCTATCCGCCGGGAGGATCGGCTCGTTCGAGACCAATTTTGCGACCGGCGTAAGAACTTGGTCCGACGAAGGGATGAAGTTGTTTGGTGTCGATGTGGAGGGCGGTCTAGGGATCGTCGGCGGCGAGATCGATGAGTTCGCCGCCGCGCTGCATCCCGAAGATCGCCACCACGTCGCTACGCAGCAACAGCGCGCTGACGAAAAGGATACAGTATCGGCCGAATACCGCGTAGTCCATGCCGATGGGACGCAGTTTTGGCTCAGCGGCCACGATCACGTGCTTGCGCGCACGCTCGACGGCAAGGCGCATCGGCTGATCAGTGTCATGGCCGACATTACGGAGCGAAAGCAGTCGGAGGAGCATATCCGCTTTCTGCTTCGAGAGATGTCGCATCGCGCCAAAAACCTGTTGCAAGTGATCCAGGCGATCGCCAGCCGCACGGTAACGTCAGCGCATACGAAGGAAGATTTTGTCGCCCGCTTCGTGCAGCGGCTACAAGGCCTTGCGGCGTCGCACGACATGCTTGTCGACCGTAATTGGGAGGGCGCCGCGCTCAGCGCACTGGTTCGGCGCCAACTGGCCCCCTTCGTCGATCACGAGAGCCCACGCCTTGTCGCCTCCGGGGCAGACGTACTCGTGACCGCGCCGGCTGCGCAAGCGATCGGTCTCGCGCTGCACGAACTCGCTACTAACGCTGCTAAATATGGATCTCTTTCCAACACCAATGGCGTTGTAAATGTCTCGATTGCGCCGATGGAAAAAGGCCTGAAACTCGAATGGACCGAGCGCGACGGCCCAGAAGCGCTCACGCCCACCAAGAAAGGTTTCGGGCTTATCATGATCGAGAAGATGGTTGCCATTTCCGTTGGCGGCGATGTGACGATCGAGTTCGCGCCTACAGGTCTAAAGTGGACACTGACCATACCGGAAGAGAACATTGTGAGAGAAAATAAGGCGCTTTGAATTCAGGTCGGGTTAGTAGGTGAGGATTGCCGATGTTTGTTGGCGATCAGGCTACGCGATCAAGCACGCGTTGCTTGACGCTACCCTCCCCGTCATAGCCCGGCTTGTCCTAGCCAACCACGTTGAACCGACAACATCCCATTTTTAGGCGCACAACTAAACCTAACCGCGTGAATCACCGGGAAAACCCCGGTGATGCCGACGAGGGCGGTGTTTAAGTTAGCTTTCCTCGGGCGTCAGACATCACGACAAACGTCGTTACGCCACCAGCAACTTCTCCAACCGGATCGGCAAATCGCGCACGCGCACACCTGTCGCGTGGTAGACAGCATTCGCGACCGCCGCCGAACCACCAACAATTCCAAGTTCGCCAACACCCTTGATGCCGAGCGCATTCACCAGTGTATCGTGCTCGGGGATTATGATGACATCAGTTTGCTCGATGTCTGCATTTACCGGCACCATATATTCCGCGAGGTCAGTGTTGGTATAGCGAGCGGCGCGCACATCGATTTCAGTCGCTTCATGCAAAGCCGAGGAGACGCCCCAGATCATCCCGCCCATTAACTGGCTCCTGGCGGTGCGCTGATTCATGATACGACCCGCCGCGAATGCTCCAACCAACCGAGGCACGCGAATTTCTCGCGTCAGGCTGTGCACGTGCACCTCTACAAACTGGGCGCCGAACGAAAACTGAATGCTGTCCTTCAGCTTCGTGCCGCCCGTTAGGTCCTGCTTGCCCGCATAGAGCATTTCCACGCCGTTCGGCTTGGCGCCATGAGGATTGTTTTCCGCATAGGCCTCGATAGCCCCATTCGACACTCGTTTAGCGGCTTTTACGAGCGACTCGGATCGACCGTTAGGTTCACTGATCGCCGCATCGGCGAACACGATCGAATCCAACGATACGCCCTTCAGCGGACTATCGGTCGCTTCAACGCTCGCCATCGCAATACGGTGGCGAATGTCATCGCACGCCTTTGCAACCACATTGCATATGCTTGCGGTCGAGTTAGAGCCCCCCGCCACGGGGGCCGGCGGCAGGTTGCTGTCGCCCAGCTCAACCGACACCTGCGCTAGCGGGACTCCTAAGCGCTCCGCCGCGATCATGGCGGCTACGGTATAGAGGCCGTTCCCGATCTCATGCCCGGCAGTTTGAACGCGCAGCCGGCCATCCGGCAACAGTGAAACACGTGCGGTCGCTGGCCCGATTTGCGCGGGATACATCGCGGTGGCGCAGCCCCAGCCAATCAACCAGTCACCATCGCGCATCGAGCTGGGCTCCGGATTGCGCCTCGACCAACCAAACCGCTCCGCCGCCGCGTCAAAACAAGGCATCAGCGAGCGGCTGGAATAGCGCAGTCCCTTGATTGGCTCGATCTGTGTATCGTTGATGCGACGGAGTTCGATTGGGTCCATCTTAAGAGCCACGGCAAGCTCGTCCATCGCCGATTCCAAACCGAAGATGTAAGGAGTCTCCGCAGGCGCTCGCATGAAGCCGGGCGTTGGCCGGTCCACATGAACGATCGAGACGTTAGAAGCAACGTTGGCGCAAGCGTACAAACGCGTCGTCGCGTCCGTGCCTGCAACCATATAGGGATCAGCCCTGCTGGTAACCTCGAAGCCCTCGTGATTAAGCGACTGAAGCTTTCCGTCCGGCGACGCACCAAGACGCAAACGTTGGCGCGTCTCCGCGCGATAGGTTGCAATCGTGAATCCGTCTTTGCGCGAAGCCATGAGCTTCACGGGCCGCCCGATCCGCTTGGCGGCAAGGGCGATCAAAGCGGTTCGTTGCGTAAGTGCGCCTCGCGAGCCAAACGCGCCGCCAACGAAGGGTGACACAATGTGCACCATGTCCGGCGCCAGGCCGAACTGTTCGGCAAGCCCGTTTTTAAAGCCATGCACGTTCTCGGAAGATTCCCACACGGTTAGCTTCCCGCCATCCCAGGAGCAGAGAGTCGTGAACAGCTCGATGGGATTATGATGCTGGGTCGGCGTCGAGTAATTCGCATCGACCTTGACAGCCGAGGTCGCAAATGCCCCCTCTGCATCGCCGACAGCGGGGTCTTCGTGCTTTTTCGAAGCCTTCTTGCCCTCGACCGTCTCGGCGCCCGGGCTTCCGAAGGTCGCGGACGGCCGCTCCTCGTCATAAGTTATGTCGAGTATCGACTTTGCCTCTTCCGCCGCTTCGAAACTCTGCGCGACGATGACAGCGACGATCTCTCCAGCATGGGCAATCTTGGGCGACGCCAACGGTCGTATGGTGGTGCTGACATAGCCGCCATCGCCAAAATAACTTCCGGTCTTGATAGCGTCGCCGACGTTCTCATACGTGAGAATGTCGATGACACCGCGAACAGCGCGCGCGGCGCGATCATCGATTCGTGAAATGCGGCCGCGCGCGATTGGACTGAGAGTCAACGTCGCATAGGCAATGTCGCCTGCGCTAAAATCGGAACCGAATCGCGCTGCGCCGGTAACCTTGTCCGTGCCGTCTATGCGCGGCGCATCGAGCAGGATTGGAGAAGCCGTGGGGGAGATCGCCATCATTGCACCTGAATGCGAGAAGCTTCGTCGAGAGCGCGGACTAGTGTCCTGCGCCCTAGCGCGATCTTGTAACTATTATCGCCATGAGCCTTTGCGCCCGCAAACGCGAGTTGCGCGGCTGCCTCGAACGCTTCGGTATTCGCAACAGCGCCGGCGAGCTTGGCCTCCGCCTCACGAGCGCGCCACGGCTTGGTGGCAACGCCGCCAAGCGCGATGCGCGCCTGCGTAATTCGTCCGTCGTTCATTTCGAGCGCCACTGCGGCGGAGGCGAGCGCGAACTCGTAGCTCTGCCGATCGCGAACCTTGAGATAGAGAGAGCGTTGGGTCCACGGCGCCATCGGGATCACGAAGGCGGTGATCAGATCACCCAGCCTCAGGTTATTCTCTAGTTCAGGGTGATCGCCGGGCTCGCGATGAAGTGACTCGAACGATATTTTCCGAGCGCCGCCCGATCCGAGTATTTCCACCGAAGCGTCTAAGGCGACCAGCGCTTGTGCAAAATCACCAGGGTACGTGGCGATGCAGTTTTCGCTCGCGCCGAGCACAGCGTGTTTGCGATTGACGCCATCGAGGGCTGAACAGCCAGATCCCGGATTTCGCTTATTGCACGAGGCCCAGGTAGGGTCTCGGTAGTAGCTGCATCGGGTGCGTTGCAGCACGTTGCCGCCGATCGTCGCCATATTGCGCAATTGAGCACTGGCCGCCTGTTGCAACGATTGCGAGATGACCGGAAACGCGCGTTGGACGATTGCGTTTTCAGCGACATCCGACATGCGCGCGAGCGCGCCTAGACGCAGCAAACCTCCCTCAGCGTCGATGCGAGAGAATGTTTCCGGTAGTCCGTTGATGTCTATCACGCGTTGCGGACGCATGACGTCGAGCTTCATCAAATCGAGGAGCGTCGTACCGCCCGCGAGATATTCGGCTCCGGCGCCGTAAAGGCGAACGGCCTCAGGCGACGCCGACGCGGTCTCATAAGCAAAGGGGCGCATTATTTAGCTCCCTGCTCGCTGGAGTGCATCGAGACTGTTTTAGCTTGGTTGATCGCCGCGACAATGTTGGGATAGGCCGCGCAACGGCAGAGATTTCCGCTCATATATTCGCGGATCTCAGCGTCGGTTTTGACGTGACCTTCGTTCACGCAAGCGACCGCAGACATGATCTGCCCGGGGGTGCAGTATCCGCACTGGAAGGCGTCGTGATCCACAAAGGCCTGCTGCATCGGATGCAAACCTCCGTCTTCGCCGTGTAGACCCTCGATTGTCGTCACGGGCGCTCGGACGGACGCGGCCAGCGTCAGACATGACAAGACGCGACGGCCACCAACGTGAACGGTGCAGGCGCCACACTGGCCGTGGTCACAACCCTTCTTAGTCCCGGTCAGGCCAAGATGATCGCGCAACGCGTCGAGAAGTGTGACTCGACTGTCCAAGGTAACTTTTCTATCGCGCTCGTTCACACGCAAAGACAGCGCGACTAAATTGTCCGGATTTCCATTTGGGAGCGGACCCTCCGCAGCTCTCGCTTCCATTCCAATCGGTGCGAGAGCCAGTGTGGCGGACGCCGAAGCGCCTAAAAAGTTACGTCGATTTAAGCCGTTTCGATCCATATGATCCATCGGGCGCTCATTCCAGGGTGGTTTCGAAATATGAGCGTCAAACATTGGGCGTTAGGTATTGTTCCTTGTTGCCGCGACGCGGGCCCTCCGCTAAAACTCCGCTCCCGAATAGCCAGACCAGGGTTCATCCCTAGGCCGGAGCGCAAAATCGGGACCGAAACTGCTGGGATAAACAAGGCCTGATCGCAGAGGCGAGCCGGCCAACTCAACAATCCGGAGATTGTATATGGAGAAAACGGCCATTGGACTTATCGCCGCCCTCGGGGCCGCGATTCCGCTCGCTGGCGCTCACGCGGCGGTGGCTCCCCAAGACGCTCAGCGCATAATGCATGCCCAATCCGTCGCGGAACTGCTTGATCCGATTCCCAATCCGCTTGGCGTAATGCAGGCAACGGAAGCAGACCGGGCCGCCGAGGCTGAAGAGGCGCAGAAAGCGCCGCAGCGTTTAGCTCAGTTCTACTTTCACGATCACCATCATCACCATCATTGGTATCACCACCACCACTGGCACCATCATCATTGGCATCACCACCACCATCATCATCATTGGTGGTATCATCACCATCATCATTATTACTATTGAGAGTGAATTCGCTGGCGCCACACGGAATCGGCGCGGCGCTTCGAAATTAGCTGCTAAGAACGTTGCAGAGCGCGCATCGACCTGGGGTCGATGCGCGCTTTTTTGTCGCAGCCCTTGGCCGCTTCAGCGGCCCTCGCGATGGCTGAAGGCAGCGTCAGGCTTCGCCGCAATGCCTGACGCCTTATCCCATTATGTTTGAGGATTGGCCCTGGCTTTAGCGGCGCGCAACATGTGTCTGTACGTGCCGTCGAACACCGTCCGCGTGGTCGAGGCCCAACGCGTGTCCTTCATCAGATCGTCGCGCGCGTTCTGAATGCGCTTGGACCTGAGTTCGCGCTCCGCCTGCTCTTCCAGCGACATTTCTACGAGTTCGTATTCCGCGGTTTCGGGGACTAGGATTATCTGCGCCATCGGCTCGCCCGGACGAAAGACATGGGTCTCGCCCTCTAGCGGCGACTTGAACACCATGAAATAAAGCATCGGCCACCAATTACGCACGAGCGCGGGCACCGCAATCGGACATGTTCCTGTCCGGTCGGAGTATAACCTGGGATGCGGCTCGGTTCGTATCGCCCAGCCTTCGCCAGGGTCGATATCTAACAGTAGCTGATGCGTATAGAATTTGCCGCCAAAATCGCGGAACGGCGGCCACAGCACGCCTGTGTCGGGCTGGGGACCAAAGTCACCCTCGAACTTCAGTTTCCCGTCCTGCGTCGTGACACGCAGTTCCACATCGTAGGGATAGAAAATCTCGATGCCGTACTGAGCGCCCTCGGTGAATGGCAGACAATGCCAAACCTGTTCCGTCGAGTTATCCGCGCGCGGCGACCGATCGCCGGACCAGCCCGGAATTTCCATTTTCGTGCGTCGCGGCGCCAAGCCCGGCTCTACGTAACGGATTTTTACTTCTCGCATCGAAGCTCTCCCTGAGCCATACCACCGTCGAACCCATTACATCGGAAACTC
>JAYTRP010000481.1:0-3849 GCA_043746145.1 Hyphomicrobiales bacterium
TGCCGTGCGCTCGGGCTTTTGCGAGAAACCGCAACAGGAAGCTCCGAATTGCGCGACGCAGTGCAACGCAACGCAGATTGTGCGGTCTTTGCAAACCACAATCGACGTGGCGTTGCAATCCTCGAGTAGCGGCTCGCGGCCAAAGGTCGCGCGCCTGCGCTTGACAGCGTCAGGACTTTTGATAACGCATCTCGACGCGCGGCGGGGGACAATGCGGTTGAAGTTTGCGTATTGCGTCCTTGATTCGCACAGCCGAGCAAGGGCTAAGCTTTGCGTATGGCTTTTGGTGACCGTGGCAGGCGTAAGTGCAACCGTTTCGCCTGCGCAATCGCAGGGGAGCGTTAAAGGCAAGCACGGAGGCTGGGAGACGCGCTGCGAGGCGCCGGCTGGCGCGACGGGCGATCAATGCGCGATTGTGCAGAGCGTGGTCGACGATGATCGCCCTAACATAACCCTTGTCGTTATCGCCTTGAAAACAGCAGATCGTAAGAGCAGGCTTTTGCGCGTAATTGCGCCACTAGGCGTGCTGATTCCGACCGGCCTAGGTCTTCGGGTCGACAGTGACGATCTCGGACGAATGAATTTTGTGCGTTGTTTACCAAATGGTTGTGTCGCCGAGGTATTTTTAGACGACAAATTGCTATCAAAGCTTGAGGGTGGCCAGAAGGCGACCTTTGTTCTGTTCGAGACGCCTGAGGAGG
This sequence comes from Hyphomicrobiales bacterium, assembly GCA_043746145.1. GTDB lineage: Bacteria > Pseudomonadota > Alphaproteobacteria > Rhizobiales > Beijerinckiaceae > Roseiarcus. Next base: position 702 of record JAYTRP010000481.1, read on the forward strand.
GAGTCGGCGTACCGACCCCGCTCAACGGCTTTAAGGAAGCGTTCGAAGCGTTGCCCTAAGCGGCGCTCGAATCGGAGAGTGGGGATAAATGCACGCCATTCGCTTGGGGAAATTCGTTCGCCGTGCGTCGACGGGGTCCGTGCTGGCCGTGGCAATGGCGCTAGCAGGATGCAACGCGGTCGAAAGCTTTTTTCCGGGATCAAATACCGCAAAGGTCACAGCGGACAGTCAGGATCCTAACAAAATTATACGGCTACCCATGGCGCCGGGCGATCTCGACTGTCCCGCGGTCGACGTGTTCGAAGGCGGCTCGTCATCGCGCATGGGCGGCGTTGAGGGCAGTACTGTGCGTTATCAGTTCGACATTTCCGACCTTTCCAGGGAATGCAATCCGCGCGGCAAGGATTTTGCGCTGCGAGTCGGCGTATCGGGTCGGCTCCTGATTGGCCCCGCGGGTTCGCCCGGCGTGTATTCGAGCTCGCTGCACGTGCTGGTCAAACGCATCGTCGACAACAAGCCGATGTTTGAAAAGACTTACTCCGTGTCGGCGAACACGGCGGGCGGCGCGCAGAGCGCGTTTCAGGTGGTGACCGACCCGATTATTCTCCCCCTGACGCGGCCCGAGTTGGCCGACGACTACTCTATCTTTGTCGGGTTTGTTGGCGGGGGCGCTCCGGTGGAACACCGCCGCCGGCGGCAGGCGCATTGACATTCGCCATGCGATCAAGTCTGTAATCCGACGTCAGTCGAAGACACTCATCGGAAGAGTCCGGAAGGTTCGCACCTCTCCGGCGCCGAAGGCGCAACCGCCCCGGAAACGCTCAGGCCACCGGACCGTTGGGTGATGACACTCTGGAAAGCGGCGACGGGTTATCCCGGAGCCCACCGACGAGGGTAACTGCGCGCCTAGTTTGGCGGCGGGAAATCTTTCAGGTCACCGGACAGAGGGGGCGAAATTGCTCAAAGCGCGCTTTGCGCGCTGCAGAATTTCGCTTTGTTTCGAACTGGCCGGGACGCATGACCGATCTAAGGCTAACCCCGCTTCACGAGATGCATCGCGAACTGGGCGCGCGTATGGCGCCTTTCGCCGGTTATGACATGCCAATCCAGTATGCCAGTGGCATCCTCGCGGAGCATGGGCACACGCGATCCCGAGCGGGCTTGTTCGACGTTGCCCACATGGGCCAAGCCTTTCTCGACGGACCGGATCATTCGACCACCGCACTCGCGCTGGAGGCGCTCTGCCCTGCTGATATCATGGATCTTTTGCCCGGGCGGCAGCGCTATACGCAACTGCTGAACGCCGAGGGCGGCATCGTCGACGATCTCATGGTCAGCCGCCCGCTCGGAGCGGAGGGGCGGCTTGCTTTGGTCGTCAACGCTTCGCGGAAGGAGATCGACTTTGCACTTATCGGGGGCGCCCTGCCCCCGAACGTGTCGCTCACGGTTCGCGGAAAGAACGCGCTAATTGCGTTGCAAGGCCCGCTGGCCAGCAGCGTAATGGCGCGTCTGGCTCCCAGGGACGGCGCGGAAAAGCTGCGCTTTATGGGCGTGGCTCCGTTAGACCTAGCCGGCTTTGCCGTCGAGGCTTCGCGTTCGGGTTACACCGGAGAGGACGGCTACGAAATCTCCGTCGACGGCGGCGATGCCGAGGCTTTGGCGCGGCGCCTGCTAGCCGAGCCTGAGGTCGCGATGATCGGACTTGGCGCTCGTGACACGCTGCGGCTCGAGGCGGGGCTTTGCCTTTACGGCCACGAACTTGACGAGACGACGGACCCGATCGAGGCGGGTCTGGCGTGGTCGATTCCTAAGCGTCGCCGCGCGGAGGGGGGCTTTCCCGGCGCCGAGCGAATTCAGCGCGCTTTGGCCGAAGGGACGCGGCGCGTCAGGGTTGGACTGCGGCCCGAGGGGCGTGCGCCGGCGCGGGATGGGGCGGCGATCGTCGACTCGGCTGGCGCCAAGATTGGCGTTGTTACGTCAGGCGGATTTGGCCCGAGCGTCGGCGCGCCGATCGCGATGGGCTATATCGCGCGAGAACACGCGGGCGTGGGGACGCCGGTTGGTCTCCTTGTTCGCGACAAAGTTCTGCCTTCCCGCGTCGTCGCTTTGCCCTTCCTGCGTCATAATTACTTTCGCGGCTAAACGCCGCGCTCGACCTATTCTCAAGCGGAGCCCTGACCCATGCGCTTCTCCAAAGATCACGAGTTTATCGACGCGTCCGGCGGCGTCGGCACGATCGGAATCAGCGAACACGCGCAAGAGCAACTCGGCGATATCGTATTCGTCGACCTGCCGAAGGTCGGCGCGGTGTTCAAGGCGGGTGACCCCGCAGCGGTGGTCGAGAGCGTAAAAGCCGCGAGCGACGTCTTTTGCCCCGCAGCCGGAGAAGTCGTCGCCGTGAACGACAAGCTGGTGCGTGAGCCAAGCCTCGTCAACGAAGATGCGCAGGGGCGCGGCTGGTTGTTCAAGATCAAGCTCGCGAACGAAAGCGCGATCGATGCGCTGATGGACGAGTCCGCCTACGCGGATTTTCTCAAGACAATCGTCTGAGGTCAGCGATGCGCTATTTGCCGCTGGACGATTCCGATCGCCGCATCATGCTGATGCGCGTCGGCGTTCCCGAGATCGATTCGCTGTTCGCCGAAATACCCAGCGATAAGCGCCTTACCGATCTGATGAACCTGCCCATGGCGGCGACCGAAATGGCGGTGGAGCGCACGCTTGCTGCGATGGCCGCGCAAAACCGGCCGGCGGGCTCCATGCCGTTTTTCCTCGGCGCCGGCGCCTATCGGCACCATGTGCCCGCGACCGTCGATCATCTGATCCAGCGCTCTGAGTTTCTCACCAGCTACACGCCTTATCAGCCCGAGATCGCGCAGGGCACGCTGCAAGTCCTGTTCGAGTTTCAGACCCAGGTCGCGATGCTGACCGGCATGGAGATCGCCAACGCCTCGATGTACGACGGCTCGACCGGTTGCGCCGAGGCCATGCTGATGGCGCACCGGATCACCCGCCGGCGAAAGGCGGTGCTGTCGGGCGGCTTGCATCCTCAATATGGCGACGTCGCCGCGACGCTCGCCTCGATGTCGGGCGCTGAGATTGACCGCGCCCCGCTCGATCCGAACGCAAGCGAGGACCTGATCGCCCG